>NZ_DATBQF010000006.1:0-19678 GCF_036560965.1 Methylosinus sp.
CGAATCGACGAAAGTGTCCATCGTGTCGGTTTCGCGCCGCGCCGCGGCTCCGCATTTCGGACAGGCGACATTTTTCCATGTCGGATGATGGTCGAGCGGATTGCCCGGCCTGTCGAAGCTCACATCCTCCGGCAGCTTCACCGGAAGATCGGCGTCCGGCACGGGCACGACGCCGCAATCGGGGCAATGGATAATGGGGATCGGACAGCCCCAATAGCGCTGCCGTGAAATGCCCCAATCGCGCAGCTTGTAATTGATCTTGCGCTCGCCCTGCGGACGGCCGTGCAGCTGCGCGGCCTCGAGCCGCTTGGCGACCTCCTCCTTCGCCTCGGCGACGGTGAGCCCGTCGAGGAAGCGCGAATTGACGAGCCGCCCCTCGCCGTCGAAAGCGGTCTCGCCGACGATGAGAGTCGCAGGATCGACGCCCTCCGGGCAGACGACCGGCGTCGCGCCGAGGCCATAGGCATTGGCGAAATCGAGATCGCGCTGGTCGTGCGCCGGGCAGCCGAAGATCGCGCCCGTGCCGTAATCCATCAGGATGAAATTGGCGACATAGACCGGCAGCGTCCAGGAGGTGTCGAAGGGGTGAACGACGCGCAGGCCCGTGTCATAGCCCTTCTTCTCGGCGGTCTCGATCGCCGCCACCGACGTGCCGATATGGCGGCACTCCTCGGCGAAGGCTTCGAGCGCCGGGTCCTTCGCCGCGGCCGCGCGGGCGACTGGATGGTCGGGCGCCAGCGCGACGAATTTCGCGCCGAACAAAGTGTCCGGCCGCGTGGTGAAGACCTCGATCTCGCCTTGCGCATCGCCGGCCACGGCGAAGCGGACCAGCAGCCCCTCGGAGCGGCCGATCCAATTGCGCTGCATCAGCCGCACCTTGTCCGGCCAGCGGTCGAGCGTGTCGAGCGACGCGAGAAGGTCGTCGGCATATTTGCCGATGCGCAGGAACCATTGCGTCAGCTCGCGCTGCTCCACCAGCGCGCCGGAGCGCCAGCCGCGCCCATCGACCACCTGCTCATTGGCGAGCACCGTATGGTCCACCGGGTCCCAGTTGACCTTGGACTGCTTGCGGTCGACGAGGCCGCCGGCCAGAAAATCCAGGAACAGCTTCTGCTGATGCTTGTAATAGGCCGGGTCGCAAGTGGCGATCTCGCGCGACCAGTCGAGCGACAGGCCCATGGATTTGAGCTGCGCCCGCATGCTTGCGATATTGGCGTAGGTCCAGGTCGCCGGATGCGAGCCGCTCTGCTGGGCGGCGTTCTCCGCCGGCAGGCCGAAAGCGTCCCAGCCCATGGGATGCAGCACGTCGAAGCCCTTGGCGCGCTTGTAGCGGGCGATGACGTCGCCCATGGAATAATTGCGCACATGGCCGACATGGATGCGCCCCGACGGATAGGGGAACATCTCGAGCACGTAATATTTCGGCTTCGTCGTGTCGCCGGAGGTGAAAACCTGCCGCTCGTCCCAAATTTTTCGCCATTTGGGCTCGGCTTCGGCGAAGTCGTAGCGTTCTGGTCTCATGGGTTCCGAACGGTCCTGATCGAATTGCGGAGTTGCGCCTGTAATGCCGGGCGTGGCGGGGCTTGTCAAAGGCAGCGAGGCGCGTGCTATATCCAGGCCATGTCGGCGCGAGCGCTCTTCGACCCTCCGGCCCGTGAAGGGTTTTCGCCCGGTCGGGGCCTGATCTGGGCCGTCTTCATCCGTCAAATTCCTCCGCTGAGGCCGCATCTTCCATGACCGTCGTCGATCGGCTGAACGCCGCCAAGGACGCTATCTCCTCACGCGCCCGCGATTGCGGCCGCGATCCGGCCGAGATCACCCTCGTCTGCGTCACCAAGACCTTTCCGGCCGAGGCGGCGGTTCCGCTGCTCGAGGCCGGCCATCGCGTCTTCGGCGAGAACAAGGTGCAGGAGGCGCGCGCCAAATGGGACGCGCTGCGCCAGCGCTTTTCCGGCGTCGAGCTGCATCTCATCGGCCCGCTGCAATCCAATAAGACGCGCGAGGCGGTCGAGACCTTCGACGTCATAGAGAGCGTCGACCGCCCCAAGATCGCCGAGGCCCTCGCCGAGGAGATGCGCCGCCAGGGCAAGCGCTTGCGCCTGCTCGTGCAGGTCAACACCGGCGCCGAGCCGCAAAAGGCCGGCGTCCTGCCGCAGGAGGCCGACGCCTTCATCGCCGAGTGCCGTGAAAAGCACGGGCTCGAGATCGCCGGCCTCATGTGCGTGCCGCCGGTCGGCGAGCAGGCCTCGCCGCATTTCGCTCTGCTCGCCGAGATCGCCGCCCGCAACGGGCTGAAGGAGCTGTCCATGGGGATGAGCTCGGATTACGAGCTCGCCATTCAGCTCGGCGCCACGCATGTCCGCATCGGCTCGGCCATCATGGGCGAGCGCGACTATTCGAAGCCCTAACCCACCACGATCCGCACACCTTTCGCCAGACGCGGCAGCAGCCGCGCCATGTCGCGCGCCCGCAGCGCGACGCAGCCCGCGGTCGCGCCCAGCGTCTCCGTCGCAATGTGAAAGAAGATCGCGCTGCCGCGCCCCAGCACGCGCGGGCGGATGTTGTAGTCGAGCACGCCCACGACATCATAGAGCCGGTCCGCGCGCCAGAGCCGCTCATGGCCGAGCGGCGTCGGCCCGCGCAGCGGCCGATTATAGAGAAACGATCGCGCATCGTCGCACCAGAGATCCTGTGGAGCGACGAAACGCGCCGCCGTCCCGCGCGGCTTCGCGGCCCGGCCGCGCCGCAGATAGACATAGAGAAGCTCGTGACTGCCGGCCGGCGTCGCGCCGTCGCCCTCGTGCTTGCGGCGCGTCACCCCGCAGCGGCCGAGCGCGCAAGGCAACACCAGATCGCCCGCGATCAGCCGGCCCTCATGCGGGCGTCCGCCGATCCGCCGCGCGACCTTCAGCGCTGCGATCCCGCCGCCCCGACGCGAAAAACCCTGCCTCATCCGTCGCTCCGTCCCGTCCCCGCCCGGCCTCGTCTTGAACGGCGGCCGCCCTTGTCCGATCATGCTCGCCCGAGCCCTCCCCCGGAAGCGCCATGATCGAAGCGCCGACTCCGCCTCCCCGCACCATGCTCCTCCTCGCCGCGGAGGGATTGCGCGCGGGCCTCGCGGAGCAGCTCGCGCGCTATCCCGAATTCGCGATTCGTCCCGCCGCCTCTCCGGAGGAGGCGACGCGCCTGCTCGCCGCCGGCAACTGCGACATTCTGCTCGTCGACGCCGAGATCGGCGAGGCCTTTGCGCGAACCGCCGCAGAGCGCTTCCGCGGGCCGATCCTCGTCATCGGCGCGGCGAACGCCGCTGCGACTGCGGACGCGCCCGACTATATCGCGCGGCCGTTTCGTTTCGCCCATCTCCTCGCGCGGCTGCGGGCGCTCTTCATGGAGCCGGAGCGCCCGATCGTCGCCATCGGCGCCTTTCGTTACCGCCCCGGCGCCTTCGAGCTGACCGACGCCGCCGACCGGCGCCTGCCGCTCACCGAGAAGGAAGCCGAAATCCTGACCCGGCTCGCGGCGGCGCGCGGCGCGGTGGTCACGAAAGACATGTTGCTGCGCGACGTTTGGGGCTATCATCCCACGGTGACGACGCGGACGCTGGAGACCCATGTCAGCCGGTTGCGCCGCAAGATCGAAACCGACCCGGCCGAGGCCCGCCTTCTTCTCACCGAAAAGAACGGCTATCGGCTGATCTTCTCGCCTGCGCGCTGACCGCGTGGCGAGACGCCCCGAGGGAAAGCATCCGAGGAAAGCATCCGAGACATGGCTCTCGACGACGATATCGCCAATCTGAGGCGCATCCCTCTGTTCGAGGATTTCGAGGTCGAGGCGCTACGCCTTCTGACGTTCAGCGCCGAGACGAAATTGCTGCGCGCCGGCGACGCGCTGTTTCGCCGCGGCGAGGCCTCCGATGGCGGCTATATTCTGACCAATGGCTCGATCGCTCTCGAGAAGCACGACGACGGACGCCCGGCCGAGAAAGTGCTGCGGCCCTTCGCGCTGATCGGCGAGACCGCGCTCATCACCGAGACGACGCGTCCGGTCACGGCCATGGCCCGCGAGCCGGCGACCATCCTCAAGATCACCCGCGCGCTTTTCCTGCGCATATTGGAAGAGTTTCCCACCACGGCGACGCGCGTGCGCGCCCGCGTCGCGACGCGGCTGACGCAATTGGCGCAGGAGCTGAAATTCGAGGCCTGAGCCGGCGCGGCGTCGGCGCCCTTCGGCTTCCATTGGAATGAACGTCTCTTTTGCGTGTCGTCGTAAGGAGGAAAAAATGCGTAATCCATTCAAATCCGGCCTTTTCGCTGCGGTCGGCGTGACATTCGCCCTCGCTTTGTCCAGCGCAGACGCGCTCGCCGGCGTCACCAGCGTCGCAAGCACATCGGTCGTCTCGCCGCCGACCTCTATCGAGGAGGCGCATTACAGCCGTCGCCCGCATCGTCATTACGTGCGCTACACGCATCACCGTCGGTCGCTGCGCCGGCATCATGCGCTGCGCTACTACCGCTACGGCTATGATCCCGCGGCCGCGGTCGTCACCTCGGCGGCGGCCGGGATCATCGCGGCCGGCGCCTATTCGCCCTATTACGCCTATCCCTATGATTACGGATACGGCTACGGCTATGGCTATCCCTCTTATGGCTATCCTGCTTACGGCTACGGATGGGGCGGCGGCCCGGTCGTCTATGGCGGCGGCGGGGGCTATCGCCCGCGTGTCGGCGGCTGGGGCGGCGGCTACCACCGCGTCGGCGGCTTCGGCGGTGGATTCCGTCACGGCGGCGGCTTCGGCGGCGGCGGCTTCCATGGTGGCGGATTCCATGGTGGCGGCTTCGGGGGCGGCGGCTTTCATGGCGGCGGCTTTCATGGCGGCGGATTCCACCACGGCGGATTCGGTGGCGGCGGATTCCATGGCGGCGGATTTCACCACGGGCGCTGATCGACGCCGCTGACGGCGAGGCGGCGACGCCTCGCCTTTTCGTTCGTTTTGTCGCATTCCCGGAACAGCCTGCATCGCTATTCTCGAGGCGATTCGGCGGACCGAAGCCCGCGCCCCGCGCGGAGCCACAAAACGAGACGAATGAAATGGCATCTGACCCGGAGAGCGGCGCGCCGATCATCGGACGCTTCGCCGAACACGAGGCGCGCACCGCCGTTCTCGCCGAGCTGCACGCCCGGCCTTTTCTGCCGATCGCGCTGCCGCAGCGCGTCTATCATTTCGCCTTCGCCACCAATGAGGAGGAGGCGCGCGCCGACCGCGCCGCTCTCGCCGAGCTGTGCCGCTCCCATATGCTGGCGCCGCCGCCCGGCGACGCCAAATTCCAGCGCCTCTCCATCGGCGACTGGCGGCTACGCTGGGAGCAGCATACGGAATTCACCACCTACACATGGTCGACGCAGAAAGAGGCGGACGAGCCCTTCACCCATCCCGATCCGCTCGGGAGCGGCGAGATCGCCTTTCGCCCGCCGGGCCGGCTCATCGTCGCGGCGCATCTCTGCGCGATCGAGAGCGGCCATTCGCACGAGCCCTTCGTCTCGCTGTTCAATTCGCAGAGCCTCTGCGTGATCCGCGCGGCCAAGGGCGCGGCGCATGTGATGACCGATTTCGCGCCCGACGCCTTCGGCTTCACGCGCCTCTTGGTCAAGACCAACGCCGTCGGCGCGCTGGAGATCGGCCGGCTCATCCAGCGCGTGCTGGAGATCGAGACCTATCGCACAATGGCGCTGCTCGGCCTGCCGGAGGCCCGGCGCTCCGGCCCGGAGCTACGCGCCATGGAGCGCGAAATCTCCGACATCACCCAGGCGCTGAGCCAGACGCAGGACATGCGCACCAGCCGCGAATTGCTGAAAGGCCTCGGCGACCTTTTGGCGCAGAGCGAGGCGCTGTCGACGCGCACCGCCTTCCGCTTCGGCGCGAGCCGCGCCTATCACGCCATCGTCAAGAATCGCCTGACGCTGATCCAGGAGGCGAAGGAGAGCCAATATACGACGATCTCGGCCTTCTTCAGCGCGCGGCTCGATCCGGCGATCGAGACCTGCAACGCCTTCGAGACGCGGCAGGCGCGTCTCGCCCGCCAGGTGGAGCGCGCCACCGATCTGATGCGCACCGGCATCACCTTCGAGATGGAGCAGCAAAATCGCGATCTGCTCGACGATATGAACCGCCGCGCGCGGTTGCAGATGCGCCTGCAGAAGCTGGTCGGCGGGCTCTCCATCGCGGCGCTCAGCTATTATGTCGCCGGCCTCTCGCTGTATTTCTTCAAGGGCGTGAAGGACGCCGGCGCCCTGCCCTTCGGCTTCACCGGCGAGGAGGCGGCCGCGGCGGCCATGCCCTTCATCATCTTCGGCGCCTGGGCCTTCTGGCAGCGCGTGAAACGCCTTTCCGCCAAGGCGCAGGAGGAGGAGAAGGTGAGCTGACAGCAAGCGCCGCGCAATCAAAGCTCAGCGCTTCGGCCACTCCCAGCGCGGCCATTGCGCCTCGCCGGCGAGGCGCGTCTCGCCGAAATCCTTGGTCAGCTCGATCGATCGCGAGTCCGGCTCGCCGGCGAGCAACTCGGCCAGCTCGCGGCAATGCGTCACCACGACGATCTGCGACCGCTGCGCAGCCGCGGCGATGAGCCGCGCCAGCGCCGGGATGAGATCGGGATGCAGGCTCGCCTCGGGCTCGTCCAGCGCCAGCAGCTCCGGCGGACGCGGCGTCAGCAGCGCCGCGACCAGCATCAGATAGCGCAAGGTCCCATCGGAAAGCTCCGCCGCTTTCAAAGGCCGCAGCAGCCCGTGCTGGCGCATGGCCAGCTCGAACCAGCCGTCGCGCGTCTCGATCTCGATGGCGGCGCCGGGAAAAGCGTCGTCCACGGCCCGCGCGAGCCCGGCGCCATCCCCGATTTCGAGAATTGTCTGCAAGGCCGCGGCGATGTCCGCGCCGTCGTCGGCGAGGATGGGCGTATGCGTGCCGACCTGCGGCCGTCGGCACGGCGCCTCCACATCGGTCCGCAGGCAATCATAGAAGCGCCAGGACTGCAGCTTTCGGCGCACGGTGATCATCTCCGGCGCGGCGCGCGGATCGGAGAATTCCGTCATCATGCTTTCGAAATCCGCGATCGGCGTCGGGATCACGCGCCAGGCGCCGCTGTCGTCCACGGCGCGCAGCCCCGGCCCATGGCGATCGACCAGCAGGGCGGAGGGTCGGAACAAAGGCCCCGACCAGACGCATTCGCGCTTGATCGCCGGATCGAACAGGAAGGCCCGGCCGAGGCCGGGCGATGGAAAGCCGAGATCGACGGCGTAGGAGAGATCGCCGGCGCCGAAGCCGAGCCGCAATTGAACCGGCCCCTTGCGCACCACGCCTTGCACCGGATAGAGGCCGGCGCGCACCGCCCGGCCGATTTGCTCCGGCCCGGCCCAGAGCGTCGAGTGAATGCCGCCCTCGCGCGCAAGAGAACTCACCAGCCGGCCGCGGGCGGTGTCGGCGAGGAGGCGCAAAGCGCGATAGAGGCTGGACTTTCCGCTGCCGTTGGCGCCCGTGACGACATTGAGCCGCGCGAGCGGGAGAATCAACTCCCGCAGCGAGCGATAGCCGGAGACCGCGAGGACCTCGAGCATAGCGCGATCCTCGCCGTCGCCGGTCGTGGACGGATCAGAGCCCGCGCGTGAAGCGCAGCACGCCGCCCTTGGGGCCCTTGAGGATCAGATCGGAGCCCTGCGTGTCCCAGAAGGGGCCGGAGAGCATCACCTGCCAGAAGTCGCGCTCGATCGCTTGCAGCGCGGGATCGCATTTGGCGTCGGCGACGGCGGGCATGGCCTTGGGGCCGAGACGATTGCCGCCCACGACAAAGACGCCCGACCAGGATTTGCAGCCGGAGAAGCCCGTGCCGCGCATCGTCGAATCGATGCGTATCCATATGTCGGCCGCCGGAGACTTGCCGTTTATGTCCTTGAGGTTGAAAATATAATTATGTGGGAATGGCTTGTAGCTCTGCGGCGGCTCCTGCGCCGTCGCCTCTTGCTGATCCTTCTCCTTTTGCGCCGGCTTCCCCTTGGCCAGCACGGGGCCGCAGGCGGCGAGGCCGACCAGTAGCGCCGTCCCAATTCGGAGCGCGGTCAGAATTCGTCTCATCCTTCGATCCTTTTCGCAAACGATCCTCGAGGCGAATCGCTTTTCGCAGAATTGCGCGGGCCTTGTGGTTTTTTTCCGAGCGGAAACACGCCGGGGCCTCCCGACGCTCGCCGACGACAGGCGGAAACGCGCCGTCACAACATGCTGGGCAGAACGCGGTCGGGCGGGCGGTGTCCGTCCATGAAAGTCTTGATGTTGATGATGACTTTCTCGCCCATGTCGACGCGGCCCTCATTGGTGGCCGAGCCCATGTGCGGCAGCAGCGTGACCTTGCCGGCCTTGGCGAGCTTGATCAGCTTGGGCGAGACGGCCGGCTCATGCTCGAAGACGTCGAGGCCGGCGCCGAAAACCTCATCCGCCTCCAGCATGCGAATCAGCGCATTCTCGTCCACGATCTCGCCGCGCGCGGTGTTCACGATGATGGCGTGCGGGCGCAGCTGCTTCAGCCTGCGGGCCGACAGAAGATGATAGGTCGCCGGCGTATGCGGGCAGTGGACCGACACGATGTCGATGCGGGCCAGCATCTGGTCGAGCGACTCCCAATAGGTCGCCTCGAGCTGGTCCTCGATCTCCACCGGCAGGCGGCGGCGGTTGTGATAATGGATGGAGAGGCCGAAGGCGCTGGCGCGGCGCGCGAGCGCCTGGCCGATGCGGCCCATGCCGACGATGCCGAGGCGCTTGCCGGTGATGCGATGGCCGAGCATCCAGGTCGGCGACCAGCCGCCCCAGGCGCCGTCCGGAATGGTGCGCGCGCCCTCGACGAGGCGGCGCGCCACGGCCAGAATCAGGCCCATTGTGAGATCGGCCGTGTCCTCGGTGAGGACTCCGGGCGTGTTGGTGACGGTGATCGAGCGGCGCAGCGCCGAGGCGACGTCGATATGGTCGACGCCATTGCCGAAATTGGCGATGAGCTTCAATTGGTCGCCGGCCTGGCCGATGAGGCCGGAATCGATGCGGTCGGTGATCGTCGGCACCAGAACATCCGCCGTGCGGACGGCCTCGACGAGCTCCTCATGGGTCGCCGGCCGGTCGCTCACATTGAGGCGCGTGTCGAAAAGCTCGCACATGCGGGTTTCGATCACCTCGGGGAGCCGACGTGTCACCACGACGAGCGGCTTCTTTTTCGCCATCTTCCCCTTCGTCCTCCCGCCTCGGTCGAATAAGCTCTCCGGCCGCCCGAGGGCGAGCCGTTCCGCCGATCGAGCCTCGGGGGCGCTTCGGTCTCTTCAACCAGGTCTTAACGACGATGGATGAAAAGAGCGTATCGCCGCCCGCGCCCCTTTCCCATCGAACTTCCTAGCAGATGGCGGGACAAAGACAAGACGAGGCGTCGTTCGCAGCTGCGAGGGCCGTCTCAGGGAGAAGAGTAGAAATGGACGAATCGCCCTTTCCGAGTCCGAGACGCGCGGCCGCAGCAATCCGTTTCGCCGTCGCCCTTCTTCTCGCCGCTGCGCCCCTATGCGCCGCGCCGATGGGCGCCAGCGCGCAGCAGCAGACCGGCTCGGCCTCGGGATTGCCCCTGCCGCGTTATGTCAGCCTCAAATCGGACCGCGTCAATCTGCACGAGGGGCCGAGCAAGGAGCATCCGACGCTCTGGGTGTTCGAGCGCGCCGGCCTTCCTGTGGAAATCACCGCCGAGTTCGAGACCTGGCGGAAAATTCGTGATTCCGAGGGAACCGAAGGCTGGGTGCTGCATTCGCTGCTGTCGGGCCGCCGAACCGCGCTCGTCGCGCCGTGGAAGAAGGAGCCGATTCTCGCCTACGCCAGCGACAAAGCGACGGCAGTGGCGAAGCTCGCTCCCGGCGTCATCGCCAGCCTGCGCCGCTGCGACGGGGCCTGGTGCCGCGTCTCGGGCGAGGGCTTCGACGCCTATGTGAAGCAGGAAGGCCTGTGGGGCGTCTATCCGGGGGAAAAGATCGAGTGAGGAAAGCCGCGCCGATGAGGCCGACTCGCCGGAACGGCGATTTTCACCTCCCCCAGAGGCGCTCGGGAGGGGGCGACGCCCCGAGTCCGGGGGGCTCCCCACCCCGTCCGGCTGACGCCGGCCGACCTTCCCCCTGAAGGGGAGGGTGCAACGCCGCCTGGAACGTCCCCTGGATTGTCAGCCCTGGTCCTTGCACAGGCGGATCACCACATCGACGCGGGCGATCTTCATGCCGGACAGCGGCGGCGGCAGGTTGGCGATGTCGACATGGGCGCCGGGAATATCGACCAGCCCCTCGCCATCGAGCAGAAAATGATGATGCTCCGAGACATTGGTGTCGAAATAGACGCGCGCGCCATCCACCGCGATCTCGCGCAGCAGGCCGACATCGGTGAATTGATGCAAAGTGTTGTAGACGGTGGCGAGCGACACCGGCAGGTCGGCGGCCAGCGCCTCCTCGAACAGCTTCTCGGCCGTCACATGGCGGTCGCCCTTGGCGAACAGCAGACCGCCCAGCGCGACGCGCTGTCGCGTCGGCCGCATGCCGGCGGCCATCAGCCGGCTGCGCAGCCGCCGCATGGCGTCGCCCGGCGCGCGCTCGGTGGGTTCGACCTCGGCTTGCTCGGCCGTCATCGGCGTCGGATTCCCCGTCCTTCTTTGTCTCTCTTCGGTTACAATAGGGAAGCTCGCGCAACGAGACAACTTTTTCCTCGTCGGCGCTCTGCGATCGGCTCGCCCCCTTTGACCCGGCCGGCGCCTATGTTAACGAATGCGGCTTCCGGCCGGCGGCGCGACCGGAAATCGTCAGGTCTAAGACGCAAAAAGGAACATCATGAGCGAACGGCGCTCGTCTTTCGGATATGAGGATCTGCTCGCCTGCGCGCGGGAGGAGCTGTTCGGCCCGGGCAACGCCCAGCTGCCGCTGCCGCCCATGCTGATGTTCGACCGAATCACCGAGATTTTCGAGGAGGGCGGCGAGCACGGCAAAGGCTATGTGCGCGCCGAGCTCGACATCAACCCGAGCCTGTGGTTCTTCGACTGCCATTTCAAGGGCAATCCGGTCATGCCGGGCTGTCTCGGCGTCGATTCGCTGTGGCAGCTGACCGGCTTTTTTCTGGGCTGGCTCGATTTGCCGGGCCGCGGCATGGCGCTCGGCGTCGGCGAGGTGAAGTTCAGCGGCCAGGTGCGGCCGCACAACAAGCTCGTCCGCTACG
The DNA here is from genome assembly GCF_036560965.1 of Methylosinus sp. Taxonomy (NCBI): domain Bacteria; kingdom Pseudomonadati; phylum Pseudomonadota; class Alphaproteobacteria; order Hyphomicrobiales; family Methylocystaceae; genus Methylosinus; species Methylosinus sp. The sequence continues at coordinate 11,258 of NZ_DATBQF010000006.1, forward strand.
GCGTCGATTTCAAGCGCGTGTTCAAATCCAAGCTGGTCCTCGGCATCGCCGACGGCTGGGTGGAAGTGGACGGGCAGCGCATTTATGAAGCGAAAGACCTGAAGGTCGGACTCGCCAAGCCCGAAGCCGCCTCCTGACGGCCTGACGGGACGCCAATCGGGGGCGCGAGACGCCGCCAAATCCAGAGACGGGACGACCGAGCCCGCCGGCGCGAGGGAGCTTAGACATGAGACGAGTGGTCGTGACCGGCATGGGCATTGTGTCGTCCATCGGCAATAATACGCAGGAGGTCGTCGCCTCGCTGCATGAGGCGAAGTCCGGCGTCGTCAAGGCGGACAAATACGCCGAGCTCGGCTTCCGCTGCCAGGTTCACGGCGCGCCGACGCTCGACCCCTCGACGCTCGTCGACCGCAGAGCCATGCGCTTCCACGCCATGGGCACGGCCTGGAATCATGTCGCCATGGATCAGGCGATCCTCGACTCCGGCCTCGCGCCGGACGAAATCTCCAATGAGCGCACCGGCATCATCATGGGCTCCGGCGGCCCGTCGACGAAGGTCGTCGTGGACTCCGCCGACATCGCCCGCGCCAAGGGGCCCAAGCGCGTCGGCCCCTTCGCCGTTCCCAAGGCCATGTCCTCCACCGCTTCCGCGACGCTCGCCACTTGGTTCAAGATCAAGGGCGTGAACTATTCGATCTCCTCGGCCTGCGCGACCTCCAATCATTGCATCGGCGCGGCCTATGAGCAGATTCAATGGGGCAAGCAGGACATCATGTTCGCCGGCGGCTGCGAGGAGCTGGAGTGGGAGCTCTCCGTGCTGTTCGACGCCATGGGCGCCATGTCCTCCTCCTATAACGACCGGCCGGCAACGGCCTCGCGCGCCTATGACAAGAACCGCGACGGCTTCGTCATCGGCGGCGGCGCCGGCGTGCTGGTGCTGGAGGAATATGAGCGGGCCAAGGCGCGCGGCGCGAAAATCTACGCCGAGCTCGCCGGCTATGGCGCGACCTCGGACGGCTACGACATGGTGCAGCCCTCGGGCGAGGGCGCCATTCGTTGCATGCGCCAGGCGCTGGTCGGCGTGACGGCGCCGATCGACTACATCAATCCGCACGCCACCTCGACTCCGGTCGGCGATCTCAAGGAGATCGAGGCGATTCGCGAAGTGTTCGGCCGCGGCGACAAATGCCCGCCGATCTCGGCGACGAAATCGCTCACCGGCCATTCGCTCGGCGCGACCGGCGTGCAGGAGGCGATCTATTCGCTGCTGATGATGCAGAACGGCTTCATCTGCGAGAGCGCCAACATAGAAGAGCTGGATCCGGAATTCGCCGATATGCCGATCCTGCGCCAGCGGCGCGACAATGTCGCTCTGCGCGCCGTGCTCTCCAATTCCTTCGGTTTCGGCGGCACCAACGCGTCGCTGGTGTTCAAGCACCCCGACGCCTGACGAGATAGGACCATCACGACATGACGGTTTCAACGGGCCTCATGCAAGGCAAACGCGGCCTTGTCATGGGAGTCGCGAATGATCACTCCATCGCCTATGGCATAGCGAGAACGCTGGCGCGGCACGGCGCCTCGCTCGCCTTCACCTATCAGGGCGAGGCGCTGGGCAAGAGGGTCCGGCCCATCGCCCAGGAGCTCGGCTCCGATCTGGTGATTCCCTGCGACGTGGAGGACATCGCGTCCATCGATTCCGTCTTCGCTCGGCTGCGAGAGGAATGGGGCGAGCTCGATTTTCTCGTCCATTCCATCGGCTATTCGGACAAGAGCGAGCTGAAGGGCCTCTACGCCGACACCTCGCGCGAGAATTTCGTCCGCACGCTGGTCATCTCCTGCTTCTCCTTCACCGAGGCGGCCAAGCGGGCCGCGGCGATGATGAAGAATGGCGGCTCCATGCTCACCGTCTCCTTCGGCGGCGGCACGCATGTGATGCCCAATTACAATGTCATGGGCGTCGCCAAGGCGGCGCTCGATTCCTCGGTGCGCTATCTGGCGGCCGACTATGGCGCGCGCGGCATTCGCGTGAACGCCCTGTCGCCCGGCCCGGTGCGCACCATGGCCGGCGCCGGCATCACCGGAGCGCGCGCGATGGGCGCGTTTCAGAAGGCCCATGCGCCGCTGCGCCGCATGATCACGCTGGACGAGATCGGCGGCTCGGCGCTCTATTTCCTGTCGGAGCTCTCGGGCGGCGTGACCGGCGAGATTCATCTCGTCGACGCGGGCTACAACATCATGCTGCAGCCGCGCCCCGAAGATTTGAACGGCGGGGCCGCAGCGGCGGATTAGGCTCGCGCGCCGCCACGCCTGCTTTGGCGCTGGCGGCGATGACCGAGAGCCGCGCCAGCTCGACCAGCGTGCCGATATTGGCCTTGGCCATGATATTGGCGCGATGCAGCTCGACGGTTCGCAATTCGAGGCCGAGCCCTTGCGCGATATCGCGGCTCGGGCGGCCGTTGGCGACGCCCGCCAGCACGCGCCGCTCCTCCTCGCTCAGCGCGCCGAAGCGCGCGACGATGGCGCGCGTCTCGGCGTCGATCTCCTGCTCGCCGCGCCGCGCGGCCAGCGCCCGCCGCACGGAGGCGAGCAGCGCCTCGTCGTCGAACGGCTTTTCCAGAAGATCGCTGGCGCCGGCCGCGAGCGCCTCCACCGCGAGCGTGGCGCCGGCGGAGGCGGTGATGATCACCACGGGCGGCGTCGCCCCCAGAACGCGCAGACGCCGCGTGAATTCGACGCCGGTCATGTCCGGCAGCCGCATATCGGAGACGACGCAGCCCGTCGTCTCCGGCCCGGCCGTGGCGAGACACTCCTCCGCCGCGCGATAGGCGCGCGGACGAAAGCCCCGCGAGCGGAACATCAGCGTCAGGGAGTCTCGGATCGCCGGATCGTCGTCGACGAGATGCACGAGCGGCGCAGGTCTCATGGGCTGGCTCTTTCCGCGAGAGGAAGTGTGAAGCTGAAAATCGCGCCGCCTTGCGGATTGGGCTCGGCCCATATGCGTCCGCCATGCGCCTCGACGATCGAGCGCGAGATCGATAGGCCTATGCCCATTCCCGTCGCCTTGGTGCTGCGAAAGGGCTCGAACAGCGCGCCCCCGCCGTCCTTCAGCCCATGGCCGGTGTCGGCGACATCGAGCCGCGCGAAGCCATCGGCGGCGGAGGTGGAGAGCGAGAGCTCCCGCCGCGCCGCGCCGTCCATGGCCTCGACCGCATTGCGCATCAGATTGACGATGACCTGCTGGATCTGCACGCGATCGGCGAGCACCTCGTCGTGCTCGGCCTTTGCCGCGACGCAGACCTGCGCGCCGACATGGCGCGCGCCGGCCACGCCGAGCGATTTCGCTTCTTCGACCAGCGTGGAGAGGCTCTGCACCGTCTTCACCGATTCGCCGCGGGTGACGAATTCGCGCAAGCGACGGACGATGTCGCCGGCCCGCATCGCCTGCGCGCCGGCCTTGTCGAGAATATCCTCGATCTCGGCGGTCTGCTTGGGCTTGCGCTGCAGCAGCCAGCGCGCGGTGCGGACATAGGTGGCGATGGCCGAGAAGGGCTGGTTGATCTCATGAGCGAGCGCCGCCGCGAGCTCCCCCATGGCGGCGAGCCGTCCGGCGTAGGCGAGCTCCGCGCGCAATTCGCAGAGCAGCGCCTCGCCGGCTCGCTGTTCGGTCAGATCGCGAATGACGGCGATGCGCAGGCGGCTATCGCCGCGCGTCTCGTTCAGTGTCAGCGCGATCGGGAATGTCGAGCCGTCCGGCCGCCGCGCCAGCCCGTGCGAACGCCGATCCCCGGCCGCGAGGCGGCTCTCGGGCAGCAGCGTCGCGGCCTCGACGCCGAGCAGCGCCGCGCCGGAGCAGCAAAACAGCGTCCCCGCCGCCGCATTGACGGCGACCACGACGCCCTTTTCATCGATCGACAGGACGGCGTCGGCGAGGCATTCGAGAACGGCCTCGAGCCGCGCCTCGGCGCGACGCAAATCATCCGCGCCCGCCGCCGCCCGGCGCGACGATCGTAACGGCGCGGGAGCCTCGTGGAGCTCGGCGCGCGAATCGCTCGACGATTGGTCCATCGGCGAGTTCCCTCGAAACCCATCTGCTCTCGAAAAAGCCGGCGCGCCGCCAAACCATCGCCACGGTCGCCGCCTCGGAGTATTCTCCGTTACCGGCGGGTTTCAATTCGCAATCACGCGCAATACACAGAATTCGGATGTGAATTGCTCCGCTTCTGCTTTGTTGTCTCCCGCCGAGGAAGAAATGGCGCCGCGCAACGTTTTTTCCATTGCTCCCGATGTCTCTTTTCTAGGCGCCTTCACGAGCGCCCTGCTGGATGGCGCGATCATCCCGGGTCTTTCCCGCGACAGCGGGCCGCTCGCTCTGGCGGCGACGACGATCTATGTGCCGACGCAGCGCGCCGCGCGGGCGTTGGCGACGCAATTTTCCACGGCGATCGCGGCGCCGGCGGCGCTGCTGCCGCGCATATTGCCGCTCGGCGATCTCGACGAGCAGGAGGCCTCGGCGCTGTTTCACGCCGATCTCGACGTCGGCAACGAAGCTCTGGCTCCGGCGATCGAGGAGCTCGACCGAAGGCTGATTCTCGCCGAGCTTGTGCTGCAATGGGCGCGCGCGCTGCGTCATGCGATCGTCTCCATCGATCCCACCGGCGCGGTCGAGCATGATCCGCGCGAGATGCTGCTGATCGCGCCGTCGCCCGCCAGCGCCTATGCGCTCTCGGGCGAATTGGCGCGGCTCGTCGACGAATTCGCCATCGAGACGCTCGACGCGCGCGCTTTGGCAGGCCTCGCGGAGGAGGCCTATGACCGATTCTTCGCGATCACCGCCAATTTTCTGAAAATCGCGCTCGAGGATTGGCCGAATATTCTCGGCGCCCGCGGCCTCATCGATCGCGCCGCGCGGCAGTCGGCGTTGATCGAGGCGCAGATCGCCCACCTCGAGCGCGGCGGCGCGCGCGGGCCGGTGATCGCGCTCGGCTCCACCGGCGCGCATCCGGCGACGGCGCGCCTTTTGGCGGCGATCGCGCGAATGGAGCGCGGCGCGGTGATCCTGCCCGGCCTCGACGAGGGGCTCGACGACGAGGCCTGGCGCCGGGTCGGCCATGACGGCGACGGCGAAACCGACGAGCCGAGCTTCACCCATCCGCAGACCTTGCTGAAGCGGCTCCTCTCCATCCTCGGCGTCGCCCGCGCCGAGGTGCGCCCGATCGGCTCCCCGCCGCCGGCGGCGCTGCGGGCGCGGACGCGGCTGCTCGCCGAGGCGCTGCGCCCGGCCGATTGCACCGATTATTGGCGCGACTTCCGCGCCGCCGAGGCGGCGGGCTTCACGGCCGCGCTCGCCGGCGTCTCCTTCGTCGAGGCGGCGGATGAGCGCGAGGAGGCGCTGGCCCTCGCCCTTTCGATGCGCGAGGCGCTGGAAACGCCGGGCCGCGCCGCCGCCTTGATCACGCCGGACCGCGACATCGCCAGGCGCGTCTCGGCGGAGCTCGCGCGCTGGGGCATAGAGGTCGACGATTCGGCCGGCCGCCCGCTCGGCTCGACGCCGATCGGCGCGCTGGCCCGGCTCGTCGCGGCGGCGGCGGAGGACGGCGCCTCGGCGATCGACGCCGCCGCGCTGCTCGCCCATCCGCTGGCGCGCTTTCGCCTCGAGCGCGCGGAGATCGAGCGCCTCGCCCCGCTCGTCGAGATCGCCGTGCTGCGCAATGTCGAGAGCGGCGGCAGCTTCGCCGCCATGGCGGCGCCGGCGCGCAGGCTCGCCGAGGCGACGCACGCCCATCCGGCGCTGAAGCGGATTTCGGAAGCGGATTGGGGCGCGATCGACGATCTGCTCGCCCGGCTCGACGAAGCGCTCGCGCCGCTCGCCGCGCTGTCGCCGGAGGCGCGTCTCGGCGAACGCGCGCGCGCCCATGCGCTGGCGCTGGAGACGATCGTCGGCGACGCGCCGGCCGGCGACGGCGTCGAGCAATTGCTGCAGCTTTTCGACGCGCTGGAGGCCTCGGGGAGCGCGCTCGTCTTCGACGCCGGCGGCTACGCCTCCTTCTTCGACCGCCTCACATTCGAGGCGACGGCGCCGAGCCCGCGACGCGCCCATCCGCGCCTGAAAATTCTGGGCCTGCTGGAGGCGCGCCTGCTCGACGCCGATCTCCTCCTGCTCGCCGGGCTCGACGAGACGATCTGGCCGCCGCAGGCCGAATCCGGCGCCTTTCTCAACCGCGCCATGCGCCGGCAATTGGGCCTCTCGCCGCCGGAGCGGCGCATCGGCCAGACCGCGCATGATTTCGCCATGGCCTTCGGCGCGGCCGAGGTCGTCGTGAGCCGCGCGAAAAAACGCAATGGCGCGCCGACCGTGGTCTCGCGCCTCATCGCGCGACTGGCCGCCCTCTCGGGCGACGCCTTCTACGCCTGCAAGGCGCGCGGCGACGCGAAATGCGCGCTCGCCGCCGCGCTGGACCGGCCCGAGACGACGCGCGCGATCTCCCGGCCTCTGCCGCGCCCGCCGATCGCGCTGCGGCCGACCCGGCTCAGCGTCACGCGGGTGGAGAAGCTGCGGCGCGATCCTTACGCCGTCTACGCCGAATCCATTCTTCGGCTGCCGCCCCTGCCGCCGCTCGGCGCGCCCAAGGGCGCGCGGGAGATCGGCGTCGCCGTGCATGCGGCGCTGGCGAAATTCCAGGAGGCGCATCCCCAGGGCCCGCTGCCCGAGGATGCGCGCGCGCTGCTCCTCGATTGCGCGCGCGAGGAGCTCGGCGACTTCCTGGACGATCCCTCCTTCCTCGCCTTCGACTGGCCGCGCATAGAGGCGGGGCTCGACCATGCGCTGGCCTTCGAGCGCGAGCGCCGTGTGGAGGCGCGCGAGATCTTCGTCGAGAAAGCCGCCGCCTGGCGCCTGACGCTCGCCGACGGCAGCGTGTTCACGCTCTCCTGCGTCGCCGATCGCATCGAGCGGGACGCCTCCGGCGAGGCTTTCGTCTTCGACTACAAGACCGGCAATCCGCCGACGGCGAGCCAAGTCGGCGCGGGCTTCGCGCCGCAGCTGACGCTGGAGGCGGCGATGATCGAGGCCGGCGCCTTCGAGGCGATCGGCGCGCCGCGCGTGTCCGGCGCCGCCTATGTGCGGCTGGGCGGCAAGACCGGCGGCGAGACTTTATGGCTGAAATTCAAGGACAAGAGCTTTGTCGATGTCGTCGCCGAGCATCGCGCCAATCTGTTCGTGCTGCTGAACCAGTTTCGCGATCCGCAGACCCCCTATCCCTCCCGGCCCTTCGTCGAGTTCGCCTCGCGCTACGGCGATTACGACCATCTCGCTCGCGTGAAGGAATGGTCCCGCGACGGCGGCGGCGGGGAGGAGTGAGCGCGGCGTCTCCGACCCTCCCCTTAAAGTGGAGTGTGAACACGCCCGGTCCCGCGTTTACCCGATCGCACTGGAAGCGTTCACCATGATCCTTGACGCCTCGTCAACGAATCGGCCGCCGATTTTCGGCGCCCCCGATTCGGACAGGGTTTGTCCCCGTCCCGTCCCGCCGCTCCCGGATCGGGACGGCGCGCAGGGACGCGGGATTCACACCTCGCTAAGCCTGTTCCGCGGCGTCGGAGCACGGCGAGGCTTCGTGACGAAACGGGGCGCTGTGACACCGAGCGTTCACCACGATCCTTGACGTCTCGTCAACGAATCGACCGACGATTTTCGGCGCCCCCGATTCGGACAGGGTTTGTCCTCGTCCCGTCCCGCCGCTCCCGGATCGGGACAGTGCGCAGGGACGAGGGATTCACGCCTCGCTAAGCCTGTTCCGCGGCGTCGGAGCACGGCGAAACAGGGCGCCGCGACACAGAGCGTTCACCATGATCCTTGACGCCTCGTCAACGAATCGACCGCCGATTTTCGGCGCCCCCGATTCGGACAGGGTTTGTCCCCGTCCCGTCCCGCCGCTCCCGGATCGGGACGGCGCGCAGGGACGCGGGATTCACGCCTCGCTAAGCTTGTTCCGCGGCGTCGGAACGCGGCGCGCCTTCGTGGCGAAACAGGGCGCCGCGACACAGAGCGTTCACCATGATCCTTGACGCCTCGTCAACGAATCGACCGCCGATTTTCGGCGCTCCCGATTCGGACGCGGTTTGTCCTCGTCCCGTCCCGCCGCTCCCGGATCGGGACGGCGCGCAGGGACGCGGGATTCACGCCTCGCTAAGCCTGTTCCACGGCCTCGGAGCGCGGCGAGGCTCCGAGCTCGGGTTGACGAGCAGACATCTCGCCAGCGTCCGTCGACGCTCGTCGCGGCGGTCTCGCATTCGCGCTCGCCGAAGCTGCGGCGATAGCGACTAAAATACTTTTCTTGTATGGTTTCTCAGAGCGCCTTCGCGCCGCACACAGACATGCGCAGGCACAGACATACGTAGGCGAGGAATCCCAAATGACTC
>NZ_DATBQF010000007.1:0-9414 GCF_036560965.1 Methylosinus sp.
CTTTCACGCTCCGACATTTGAAAGCACAGGCACATGGCCGCTAAACACATTCACTTCTCCACCGACGCACGCGATCGCATGCTGCGCGGCGCCAATGTCCTCGCCAACGCGGTCAAGGTCACCCTGGGCCCCAAAGGCCGCAATGTGGTCCTGGAAAAATCCTGGGGCGCGCCGCGCACGACCAAGGACGGCGTCACCGTCGCCAAGGAGATCGAGCTCTCCGACAAGTTCGAGAATCTCGGCGCGCAGCTCGTGCGTGAAGTCGCCTCCAAGCAGAACGACGCCGCCGGCGACGGCACCACGACGGCCACCGTTCTCGCGGCCTCCATCGCCCGGGAAGGCGCCAAGGCGGTCGCCGCCGGCCTCAACCCGCAGGATTTGAAGCGCGGCATCGACCTCGCGGTCGAGGCGGTCGTCGCCGACCTCAAGAAGAACTCCAAGAAGGTCACCTCCAACGACGAGATCGCCCAGGTCGGCACCATCTCGGCCAATGGCGACAGCTACATCGGCCAGGAGATCGCCAAGGCGGTGCAGAAGGTCGGCAATGAGGGCGTGATCACGGTGGAAGAGGCCAAGAGCCTCGACTCCGAGACCGTCATCGTCGAGGGCCTGCAGTTCGACCGCGGCTATCTCTCGCCCTATTTCATCACCAACGCCGAGCGTCTCGTCGCGGAGCTCGAGGACCCCTACATCCTCATCCACGAGAAGAAGCTCTCGACTCTGCAGCCGCTGCTGCCGATCCTCGAGGCGGTGGTGCAGACCGGCAAGCCGCTGCTCATCATCGCCGAGGACGTCGAAGGCGAGGCTCTGGCCACGCTCGTCGTCAACAAGCTGCGCGGTGGGTTGAAGATCGCCGCCGTCAAGGCGCCGGGCTTCGGCGATCGCCGCAAGGCGCAGCTCGAGGACATCGCCATTCTGACGGGCGGCCAGGTCGTCTCCGAGGATCTCGGCATCAAGCTCGAGAGCGTCACGCTGCCCCTGCTCGGCAAGGCCAAGCGTATTCGCATCGACAAAGAGAATACGACGATCATCGACGGCGCCGGCGAGAAGGCGGACATCGAGGCTCGCGTCGCGCAGATCAAGGCTCAGGTCGAGGAGACCACCTCCGACTATGACCGCGAGAAGATGCAGGAGCGTCTCGCCAAGCTCGCTGGCGGCGTCGCGGTGATCCGCGTCGGCGGCGCGACCGAGGTCGAGGTGAAGGAAAAGAAGGACCGCGTCGACGACGCGCTGAACGCCACCCGCGCCGCGGTGCAGGAAGGCATCTCCCCCGGCGGCGGCGTCGCTTTGCTGCGCGCCATCAAAGCGCTCACCGATGTGGCGGTCGCCAACTCCGACCAGAAGACCGGCGTCGAGATCGTCCGCAAGGCGATCCAGGCTCCGGCCCGTCAGATTGTCGACAATGCCGGCGGCGACGGCGCGGTCGTCGTGGGCAAGCTGCTCGAGTCCGCCGACTACAGCTTCGGCTATGACGCCCAGACCGGCGAATATGGCGATCTCGTCAAATTGGGCATCATCGACCCGACCAAGGTCGTGCGCACCGCCCTTCAGGACGCGGCCTCCATCGCCGGCCTCATCGTCACCACCGAGGCGACGATCACCGAGCAGCCGAAGAAAGACAGCGGCCCGTCGCTGCCCCCGGGCGGCGGCATGGGCGGCATGGATTTCTGATCTTCCATTCCCGACCATTCGAAGAAGGCCCCGGAGCAATCCGGGGCTTTTTTTATTTGGACCCGCTTCGGCAAGGCATGTGCGTCGCCGCACGGCGCAGCGAGCCGCAACCCGTCAAAAGAGAGAGGTTCCGATCGAAGCGTCTGGACGTCGAGATCGGGCGACGTGGAAAGCGGCGGCCATCGCCGCTCCCTCTCACAAGGGTCTCACAAAAATGTTCAAGCGCTCGATTTTCGCACTCGGCCTCGTCGTCGCCGCCAGCGGCTCCGCTTTTGCCGGGGCCTCGCCGAATGGCGCGAGCATCAACGCCATCACCGCGAATGCGTTGAGCAACAATGCGCTCACCGCCAACGGCCTGCATGTCAATGCGCTCACGACCAACGCTCTGACCGACCATGGCGTGAAATTCAATGGCGTGGCCTCGAGCCCGCTCGCCGACGACGGACTGCGCGTCATAGCGATCGAGATGCCGGGTCTCGCGCCCGGGTCTCGCACCTCCGAATAATGATCTTCGCGGACGCGGGAGAGTCTTTGCGCGGCCTTCCCGCGGCTCTTCGAAAGAGTCGACCCATGCTGAAAAAACACACCGCCGCCGCGCTGTCGATCGCCTTCACGGCGGCGGCGACGCCCCTTTCCGCCGCCGAGCTCGAGCGCCTGGACGTCGAGGGAACGCAGTTCAAAGCGCGCTTCTCGGACGGCCGCGTACTCTTTTCGCCCGATCTCGTCGGCGCGACGCTGACCATCGCCAAAGGATCCGGCGCGTTGAAAATACGCATCGACGCGGTCGAACGCGATCCCGGCGACAGCGCCCGAGCGGTCGCGCCATCCGAGGCGGTGATGCTGCACGGCTTCTCTGTCCAGGGGCCGGATGGCGAGTGGAAGAATCTCTGCGATCCGGGCCCCGATGGGCGCCGTCAGGGATTTCCCGTTCCGGGCCGCGCCAACGGCGACGGGACGATAGGACCGGCCGAGCCCGGCGTCTTCGAGCTCACCTGCACAGGCGGGGCTCAGGGAAAATGCGTGCGCTTCGGCTATCGCCCGTGGGAGACACGAGCGGACGGAGCCTCCATGCGCGACATCTACAACGCCTGCATTCGACTGGTGCGCGCCGATTATTCCGGCGACGGCAAGGGCTCGACGCGCAATGGCCAGCCGATCGATATTTATGATTTTATGGGCGTCCAGTCGCCGGCCAATGATCCGGCCCATGAGTTCGAGGCCGGCTTCTCGCCCGACGGGGCCGTCTGCGTTCGCCATGTCCGCGTCAAGGCGAATACGAGCCTCGAGGCGCTCGAGGCGCAATCGCCGCGCTTGAGAGGCCGCACCGGAGACCAATGCACCGAGCCATTCGCCCGCGCCAATGGCGCCGTCCTCTTCGTGCGCTCGCCGCCGTGACGCGCACAGCTCTGTGACGCGCGCCTGCCGCGACGATTGCGGCGTTGCAGGAAGGGGCGACCTCGTCTAGCATGATGCTGCTTCGCCCCTCGACGGGCAAAGACGCAACGGAAGCGCAGGGGAAGAGGAATGGCCGAACATCACGAGACTTCGACGGATCTCGCGGAGCACCTCGCCACCTATCGCGGCTTTCTGACGATGCTGAAGGTGGGAACCGCCGCCTCCGTCGCCAGTCTGGCGCTGATGTATTTCTTCTTGGCGCGCTGAGGGATCGGCGCGCTGACGGATCAGCGGGCCGAGCGACCCGTTTTTCTCCACAGTTTCTGACCGAATGCGAACCGCGCGGCCATCCGGCCGCGGGGAACCGAATCTCCTCGCAATGGAGTTTCGTCTATGCGCATTGCTGTTCAATCCGAGACTGACAAAAATGAGACGCGCGTCGCCGCGACGCCGGAAACCGTAAAGAAGTTCAAAGCCCTCGGCGCGGAATTCGTGGTGCAGTCGGGGGCCGGCGCGATATCCGGATTTTCCGACGCCGATTACGCCGCGGCCGGCGCGACGATCGTGCAGAGCGCCGCAGCCGCCGCCGACAATGCCGAGATCCTGCTGCGCGTGCGCCGCCCGGCGCCGGGCGAGCTGTCCGGCGTAGCGCGCGGCGCGGCCGTGGTCGCCATCGCCGATCCTTTCGGACATGAGAAAGAGCTCGCGGCCCTCGCGCAGACCGGCGCCACGCTCTTCGCCATGGAGCTCATGCCGCGCATCACCCGCGCGCAGGTCATGGACGTTCTCTCCTCCCAGGCCAATATCGCCGGCTATCGCGCAGTCATCGACGCGGCGGCCGAATATGGCCGCGCCATTCCGATGATGATGACCGCGGCGGGCACGGTTCCCGCCGCGAAGATTTTCATCATGGGCGTCGGCGTCGCCGGCTTGCAGGCGATCGCCACGGCGCGACGGATCGGCGGCATCGTCTCGGCGACCGACGTGCGGCCGGCCACCAAGGAGCAGGTCGAATCGCTCGGCGCGAAATTCATCGCGGTCGAGAACGACGAGTTCCGTCAGGCCGAGACCTCCGGCGGCTACGCCAAGGAAATGTCGCCGGAATATCAAGCCGCGCAAGCCGAGCTGATCGCCGCGCATATCGCCAAGCAGGACATTGTGATCACGACCGCGCTGATTCCCGGCCGGCCGGCGCCCAGGCTCATCTCGGCGGCGGCGGCGCGCTCCATGCGCGCGGGCTCGGTCATCATCGATCTCGCGGCCGAGCGCGGCGGCAATTGCGAGCTGACCAAGCCCTTTGAAACGATCGTCGACAATGGCGTGAAAATCGTCGGCGCGGTCAATCTCGCCGGCCGCCTGCCGGCGACGGCGTCCAGCCTCTACGCAAAAAACCTGCTCGCCTTCGTCGAGACTCTCATCTCCAAAGAGACGAAGACTCTGGCCATCGATTGGAACGACGAATTGGTGAAGGCGACGGCCCTCACCCGCGACGGCGCCGTCATCGATTCGCGATTTGCGGCTTGATCACGCCGGCCCCGCGAGGGCCGCGCGAAGAAAGGGCGTTGGCACATGGCATCCGACACGACACAGCAAATGCTCGAAACGGCTCGCCGCGCAGCCGAGGCGACGCGCCAGCTCGCCGATCAGGCGCAATCCTATTCCGACCAGCTCGCCCAAGTGGCGGCGGCGGCCTCCTCGCATGGATTGACCGGCGGCGTCGATCCGGTCGTCTTCCGCCTCGCGATTTTCGCGCTGGCGGTGTTCGTCGGCTATTACGTCGTCTGGTCGGTCACGCCGGCGCTGCATACGCCGCTGATGTCGGTGACCAACGCCATTTCTTCGGTCATCGTGGTCGGCGCGCTGCTCGCGGTCGGCGTCGACCCGGCGGCGGACGCCAGCGGCGGCGCCTGGTGGGCGCAATGGTTCGGCTTTGTCGCGCTCGGCCTCGTCAGCATAAATATTTTCGGCGGCTTCATGGTCACCGAACGCATGCTGTCGATGTATAAGAAGAAGGGCTGAGCGCATGAACGCCAATCTCGCGGTCCTTCTCTACCTCGCCGCCGGAGTTTTGTTCATTCTGGCGCTGCGCGGCCTCTCCTCACCCGCGACATCGCGACAGGGCAATCTCTACGGCATGATCGGCATGGTCGTCGCCGTGGCGACGACTCTGCTGCTGCGCGCGCCGAGCTTCAGCGGATTTTTGTTCATGTCGGCGGGCGTCGCCATCGGCGGCGGAATCGGAGCGTGGCGGGCGCGCACCGTGCTGATGACGGAAATGCCGCAGCTCGTCGCCTTGTTCCACTCCTTCGTCGGCCTCGCCGCGGTTCTGGTGGCGGGAGCGGCGTTCAATGCGCCGCAGGCTTTCGGCATTGGCGCGCCCGGCCAGATCGAGGGCGGCAGCCTCTTCGAGATGTCGCTCGGCGCGGCGATCGGCGCGATCACCTTTTCCGGCTCGATCATCGCTTATATGAAACTCGCCGAGAAAATGAGCGGCAAGCCGATCCTGCTGGCCGAACGTCACACGCTCAATATTCTGCTCGGCGTCGCGCTCATCGGCTTCATCGTGCTGTTTGCGACGACGGAGAGCGGCTTTTGGCTGTTTCTCATCATTCTCGTCTCATTCACGCTCGGCGTGACGCTCATCATTCCCATCGGCGGCGCCGACATGCCGGTCGTCGTGTCCATGCTCAATTCCTATTCGGGCTGGGCGGCGGCGGGCATAGGCTTCACGCTCGGCAATCTCGCGCTCATCATCACCGGCGCGCTGGTCGGCTCCTCGGGCGCGATCCTCTCCTACATCATGTGCAAGGGCATGAACCGCTCCTTCGTCTCCGTCATTCTCGGCGGCTTCGGCGGCGAGACGACGACCGCCGCCGGCGCGGTGGAGAAGCGCCCGGTCAAGCAGGGCTCGGCGGAGGACGCCGCCTACATCATGCAGAACGCCGGCAAGATCATCATCGTGCCCGGCTATGGCATGGCGGTCGCGCAAGCGCAGCACGCGCTGCGCGAGATGGCCGATCTGCTGAAAAAGGAAGGCGTCGACGTGAAATACGCCATTCATCCGGTCGCCGGCCGCATGCCCGGGCATATGAATGTCCTGCTCGCCGAGGCCAATGTTCCCTATGACGAGGTCTTCGAGCTCGAGGACATAAATTCGGAATTCGGGCAGGCCGATGTCGCCTTCGTCATCGGCGCCAATGACGTCACCAATCCCGCCGCCAAGACCGATCCGCAATCGGCGATCTATGGCATGCCGATCCTCGATGTCGAGAAGGCGAAGACCGTGCTGTTCTTGAAGCGCGGCATGGGCTCCGGCTATGCCGGCGTCGAGAATGAGCTGTTCTTCCGGCCCAACACGATGATGTTGTTCGGCGATGCGAAGAAGACCGTGGAGCAGATCGTCAAATCGCTGGCGCATTGAGGCGGCGGCCCCAACCCTCTCCCGCGCAAGCGGGGGAGTGTGAGGGAGAGGGCGCTCAGCGCCTCCCCGCCTGGCCCGCGATACGCAGCAGCGCGCGTCCCGCCTCCATCTCGGCCAGCGCGGCATTGGCGCGGGCGCGCTGATTGGCGTCGCGCAAGGACGGCAGCAGAGCGGCGATCCGCGCCGCGGGCCAGATGCGCAAATGCTGCTCGAGCTGCGGTCGCTGCGAAAAGCCGAAACCGCTGCGCATCAGAATCGACACGCCGACATCCGGCCGCCCTTCGCGATCGATGGTGAGCCGCGCTCGATGCAGCGCCATCGCATAGCGCAGCGCGCCCCCCAATAATTGCCCGGCGTCGCCGCCGCCGGCGACCGCTCTGTCGAAGGCTTCGCCCGCCGCCCCGGCCTGGCCCGAGAAGGCGTCGAGCACCAGCCGATCGGCGGCGATATTGGACGCATGGGCGACAATGTCCTCGACATCGCCGGCCTCGATCGTCGTCGCGCCATGCTTGTAGAGGATCAGCTTGGCGAGCTCCGAGCGGCTCATGCGCCGATCCTCGCCGAGCGCCGCCTGCAGCAGCAGCCGCGCCTCCGGCGTCGCGGCGAGGCCGGCGTCGCTCAGGCTCCGATCGATCAGCGCGTGAAGATCCTGCTCGTCGTCGGGATTGCATTCGATCGCGGCGCCGAGCTTCGACGGCTCGATCAGCTTGCGCAGCGGCGCGTCGCGCTTCAGCGCTCCGGCCGTCAGCACGACGGCGCAATCCACCGGCGGCGCGGCGAGCAATTGCTCGAGCGGCGAAAGAATGGATTTGCCGCCCGTCTCGACGATGATCGCCCGCCTGCCGCCGAACAGCGGGATCGTATTGGCCTCGTCCAGCAGCGACAGAGGATCGGCGGCGACGGCGTCGCCGCTCATCTCGACGCATTGGAACGGATCATGACGATCGTCGACGCGCTGGGCGACGATGGCGAGCGCGCGCTCGCGCACGAGGCCGGCGTCGGCGCCATGGAGCAGGAACAGAAAGACCGAAGCCGGCGGCGCTTTCACGAAGCGCTCGGCGTCACGGCTCTTGATGGCGACCATGGGTGCTCGCAACTGC
Source organism: Methylosinus sp. (assembly GCF_036560965.1). Taxonomy (NCBI): domain Bacteria; kingdom Pseudomonadati; phylum Pseudomonadota; class Alphaproteobacteria; order Hyphomicrobiales; family Methylocystaceae; genus Methylosinus; species Methylosinus sp. The sequence goes on from NZ_DATBQF010000007.1 coordinate 7,588, forward strand.
TGAGCGGCGAAAGGCCTATTCGCGACGCGCGCTCACTTCGACAATGCCGTCGCCACCCGCGTGCGGATCATGTCCGAGATGACCTTCGCGTCGCGGATCTCGCCATCGCGCGCGGCGCGCACATTGGCGAGACGATTGCTGAAACGATCATAGCTGGCGACGCCGAAAGCGATGCCTTTGGTGATCACATGCTCATCGGCGATGTCGATGAGCCTATATTCGGCGTCGACGACCACTGTCGCCGACGTCGCGCGGCCAGTGACCGTGTCGAGAATCGGCGTCTGCACGCGCTCCTTCAGCGCGACCATGAGCCGATAGCGCGGCGGAACGTCCGAGCCGGTGCCGTTCAAGGCGAAGATCAGCTCGTTGCGGACGTAATGGCCGATGCGGTCGGGAATGGGATCGACCGCGACCGCCTGCAGCTCGGCCGCCAGCGGGGCGTCGGTTCCGATCGGGCCATAGAGCGGCTGCACCGTGCAGCCCGAAAGCGCCAGCGCGGCGAAGACGGCAAGGGCGATCGGCTTGGACCGCGAGCCTTTAGGCTCGCTCCTCGCGCTGCGAGCCTGAAGGCTCGCGGTCCGGCGCCGCCGTTCAAACGACCACATTGACGATCCTCTTGGGAACGAGAATGAATTTCTTCAACGGCTTGCCTTCCATGGCGCGCAGCACGGCCTCTTGCGTCAGCGCCTCCTCGCGGATCGTCGCCTCATCGGCGTCATGGGCCACGAGAATCTCCGCGCGCTTCTTGCCGTTCACCTGCACCGGCAAGACTATCATGTCCTGGGCGACGAGAGTAGGATCGGCCTCCGGCCAGGGTGCCAGCGCGATGATCTCGGCATGGCCGAGATCGCTCCAGCACTCCTCCGCCACATGCGGCGTCATCGGCGCGATCAGCTGCACGAACACATCCGCCGCCTCGCGGAAGGCGAAGGCGAGATCGGCGGAGACCGGAACTGTCTCCACCTTGTCGAGCGCCGTGGTCAGCTCATTGGCGTATTCGCGAATGCGGGCGATCGCCGTGTTGAAGCGCAGGCGCTCGATATTGTCGCCGACCGCGGCGATGGTGCGATGCGTCGCCTTGCGAACATCGAGCGCCGCCGCGCCGAACTCGGCCGGCGCCGAAGCGCCGACGGGCGCCGCGACATTGCCGAGCTCGCCGGCCAGCCGATAGACGCGCTGCACGAAGCGCCAGGCGCCCTGCACGCCCTCCTCCGTCCACACCACATCGCGGTCGGGCGGCGAATCGGAGAGCACGAAGAGCCGCGCCGTATCGGCGCCATAGCTGGCGATAATATCGTCCGGATCGACGGTGTTGCGCTTCGACTTGGACATTTTCTCGATCGCGCCGATCGCGACCTCCTCGCCGCCCTCGATGAGGAAGGCGCGACGGCCCTTCTCGCTCGCCTCGAAGCGCAGCTCGCCGGGCGCGATCCATTTGCCGGAGGCGGCGCGATAGGTCTCATGCACCACCATGCCCTGGGTGAAGAGGCCGGCGAAGGGCTCGGCGACGCCGCCATGGCCCGTGTCGCGAATGGCGCGCGAGAAGAAGCGCGAATAGAGCAGATGCAGAATCGCGTGCTCGACGCCGCCGATATACTGATCCACCGGCAGCCAGCGCGCGAGCTGCTCCGCCGCGGCGGGGGCGGTCTCATTGTGCGGATCGGTGAAGCGCGCGTAATACCAGGACGAATCGACGAAAGTGTCCATCGTGTCGGTTTCGCGCCGCGCCGCGGCTCCGCATTTCGGACAGGCGACATTTTTCCATGTCGGATGATGGTCGAGCGGATTGCCCGGCCTGTCGAAGCTCACATCCTCCGGCAGCTTCAC
>NZ_DATBQF010000008.1:0-188969 GCF_036560965.1 Methylosinus sp.
TCGCATTCTCCTAGCGCGATCCGCGCCGAAATATCCACGCCCAAATGCGAAGAGCCCGGCCGTGGCGGCCGGGCTCTCGGGATTCCGCGATGAAGTGGTCGGATCAATATCTCGCGACGACCGGCACCACCGGCGCCGAGATGAAGTGATAGTTGATGCCGACGCGCGCGATGTGTCCGTCGAATTTCACGCGCGTGGTGCCTTGATTGATCGTCGTCAGCTGCGGCGAGGTGAAGCCCAGCACGGTGAGGCTCGGACCGACCGCGGTCAGCGGGCCGTTCAGATAGTGAACCGTTCCGAGATCATAATAGAGATATTCCGCCTTGAAGCTCAGGTTCGGAGCGAACAACCATTCGATGCCGCCGCCGACCGTCCAACCGATGCGCGATTCGTCGTAGCGAGCGGTGCCGCCGATCGATCCGTAGGGCACATTGAGCGCCGCGAGCTGCACGCCGCCCGCGCTCACGGAAAGATTGTTGTTGACGAAATAAGATTGGTTCGTCGTCGCGTGAGCGCCGCCATAGGCCAGACCGCCGGTGGCGTAGATCAGCAGCGACGGGCCCCAGATGTAGCCCAAGCGGCCGCGAACCGTGCCGAGCCAATCCGTGCGCGACGTGACGGTCGTCGTTCCCGCCGCGGAGCGATTGAAGGAGGCCGAGAGGATGCCGAGCGGGCCCGTCACGTTGAATGCATTCCACGAAGATCCGCCGACGAAACTATTGTCGCTGCGAATTCCGGCGCCCTGGAGATCGGCTTCGAGACCGACGAGGAAGCTGTTGCCGAATTGATAATTGTAGCCGACCTGGCCGCCGCCGATGAATCCGTTGCGCTGGCCGTAGCCGGTCCCGCTCGCCGCGAGGCCGGCCGAGCCGGCGCGAGGATCGATGACGAGCGGCGCGAGGAAGCCGGACGGGCCGAGCGAGTCGTAGACATTGGCGGTCGCGACTTCGACATTGTTCGAGGCGCCGAAGGAGTAGCCGGCGTTCAGACCGAGATAAAACCCGGTCCACATGGGCGGCGGCGGCAGTAGGGGCGCCAGCGGCGCCTTCAGAGCGGGGAGGTCCGCGGCCAGCGCCGCTCCAGCGGATAGAGCCAGTGCAATCGCGGTGGCTGAGAAAAACGTCTTCATCGAGGAATCCTTTTCAACAAAGTTTGTAACCGCATGTGGCCGCGCGCTGTCGCTGTCCGCTCGCCGTGGGGTAATGCGGCTATTGAAATGCTAAGTCCCGCTCCGAGATTCGGTCAACGACGGCGAGCCGCAATCGCGCGAAACATCGTCGAATTTCTGTGACTGTGACGCGCAAGCGACCTTAGTGGAAAAAGCTACGTATTCATTTGTGTGGATGAGCATGCGAGACGCGAGCGCGAGCGTGAAAATAGATTGAGAATCTAAAGTAATTCATGTGCGCGCCGATCAGAGGGAGAGTCGTCATGAGCAGCGAACGCTATCACAAGACAAGCATCGGCGAGCACCGTCTCCACGCCGAGACATTGATGCTCGGCTACGGCTACGATCCGGCTCTCTCCGAAGGATCGGTGAAGCCTCCGGTGTTTCTCACGTCCACATTCGCGTTTCGCACGGCGGAGGAAGGACGCGACTATTTCGACTACATGGCCGGCCGCAGCGCGCCCGAGCGCGGCGCCGAGCCGGGCCTCGTCTATTCGCGCTTCAATCATCCCAATCTCGAGATCCTCGAGGATCGTCTCGCCGTGCATGAGAATGCGGAAGCGGGGCTGGTTTTTTCGTCCGGCATGTCGGCGATCGTCACGACGATCCTCGCCTATGCGAAGCCGGGCGACGTCATTCTGCACAGCCGTCCGCTCTATGGCGGAACGGAAGTGCTGATCGGCCGCACGCTCGCGCCTTTCCAGCTGCGAAGCGTCGGCTTCGCCGATGGTCTCGACGAAAGCGTCGTGCGCGGCGCGGCCGAGCGCGCGATGGCGGCGGGCAATGTCGCGATCATCTTCGTGGAGACGCCGTCCAATCCGATGAACAGTCTCGTCGACATCGCCATGGTGGCGCGCATCGCGCAGGAGATCGGCGCGCGTCAGGGTCGCCGTCCGATCCTATGCTGCGACAACACATTGCTCGGCCCGGTGTTCCAATCGCCGCTCGAGCATGGCGCCGATCTGTCGCTCTACTCGCTCACCAAATATGTCGGCGGCCACAGCGATCTCATCGGCGGCGCGGTCATCGGCGCCCATGCGGCGCTCGCGCCGATCCGCGCCATGCGCAACGCCATCGGCACGCAGCTCGATCCGCATTCCTGCTGGATGCTGGCGCGCTCGCTGGAGACATTGTCGCTGCGCATGCGCCGCGCCGCGAGCAATGCGGCGATCGTCGCCGAATATCTCGCCGCCCATCCCAAGGTCGCGCGTGTGCATTATCCGCCACTGCTGCCGCAAGATCATCCGGCGCGCGCGCTCATGGGGCGCCAGTCGAGCGCCGCCGGCTCCACCTTCTCCTTCGATGTCGAGGGCGGCGAGAAGGAGGCTTTCGCCTTTCTGAACCGGCTGCAGATCTTCAAGCTCGCCGTCAGCCTCGGCGGCACGGAATCGCTGGTCTGCCATCCTGCGACCACTGTGCATTCGGGGCTGACGGAGGAGGCGCGGCGCGAGATCGGCATCACGTCGGCATTGGTGCGCATGTCGATCGGCATAGAGCATCCCGACGATCTCGTCGCCGATATCGCTCAGGCTTTTGCCTGAGCGACCGCGTCTTTCCGCTTTGCGGTCGACGCGCGCCAACTGTCCGCCGCATCGCGACGCATGACGCGCGCCGCGAAATCGGCGCAGCGTCGACGCAGGCATTCGTCTGGACATTCGGTCGAATAATGGTCGCTCGCTGCGGTCATGCAGAACTCCGCGAGCGCGCTCTCGCTCGCGCTCTCGCTCGCCGGCGCGGCGCGCGCCGCCCGCTCGAGCAGGGCGTCGATCTTGCGTTTCTCTCCTTCGATGTCGCACATTCGGCGGTCTCCTTCGGTTCCATCGACGCCGATGATGGCGGCGTTTCTGGCGATATCGTGGAGAGCCGGCTGGAAAGCTTGCAGAGTGGTGATTTTGGAAAAGAGCGATGATTTTGGAACTCTTGCAGCGTCCGGGGCCGAGGCGGGGCTTGATCGCGACGCGGCGCCGGGCGACGATGGCCCCAACCAAGGCCGCCGCGCGCGGCCGACGAACTAAGGAGCTCGACATGTTCATCGCGATGAATCGCTTCAAAGTGGTCAAGGGAGAGGAAAAGGCGTTCGAGCAGATCTGGGCGTCGCGCCGCACGCGTCTCGAGGAGATGGAGGGCTTTGTCTCCTTCCATCTCTTGCGCGGGCCCGAGCGCGAGGATCATACGCTCTACGCCTCGCACACGATGTGGGAGACCAAGGCGAGCTTCCTCGCCTGGACGACGTCGCAGCAGTTTCGCGATTCGCATAAGAACGCCGGCAAGAACAAGCCGCTCTATGTCGGTCATCCGGAATTCGAGGGATTCGACGCCGTGCTCGAGCAGACAAATGCGCGCGACGTCGCGGAGACGGCGCTATGAGCGAGCGGCGGCAGCTGGTCTCGCTGAGCGTGCTGAAATCCGCGATGGCGAGCGAGGGGTTCGAGCTCGCGCCCGCCGCGCGGCGGGAGGCGGGCGCGCGCCGCCGCATATGGGAGATCATCGGCGCGTCGCATTGCTCGATCATCGGCACCTGCCTGACGATCGCGGAATTGCGCAAGATCGCGCGGCGCACCGGATTTCTCGGAGACGAGGCGCGCTATGGCGATTATCAGATCCATGGCCTCTTCGTCGAGAAGATGCATGACGAGAATGTCGTCGCCCGCGCGGTGCAAAAGCATCTCGACACGAAATATGAGGGCGCGATCCGCAAGGCCAAGGCGCTGGGCGGCGATGATGCGCTTCTCGCCTATTGGGAGACCGCCGTCGACAATGGGTTCGTTCCCGGCGCCTATTGGGCGCTGATCGGCCATCCACGCCTCACGTCGAGCGTGGAGACGCGCATTTTCGGCGACATTCACATGATGTCGCACATCAGCGGCGCTGCGCATCGCGGCGATGCGCGCGAGGTCGTCGAGGCGCGACGCGAGAAGGCGGAGATCGCGCGGCGTCTCGCCAATGTCATCGGCGAGCGCAATGACGAGCTCGCGCGGCTGCGCGCCGAGATCGGCCGGATGAGCGTCGAGCTTCGCGAAGGGCGCGCGCTTTCCGCCGAATGCGAGAGCCTGCGCCGTGAAGTCGACGCCCTGCGCGCCGAGGAGAGAAGCGACGAGACGTTGCGCGAGCTGGCGGCGATTCGTCTCGCCCACGCCGATCTGCGCGAGGATCACGTGCGCCTCGAGCGCCGTCTCGAGCGCCTCACGGCGAAGGAGGCGCGCTCCGTCGCGGCGGAGCCGGCGCGGAGCGTGCCGCCGACGGTCGCGTCCGAGATCGCCGTCGAGGCCGAGCCGCGCGAGTGCGAGACGGATCTGTGCGGGCGTTGCATTCTCTATGTCGGCGGGCGGCCGCGCACGGTCTGCCGGCTGCAGCGTCTCGTCGAGCGCCGCAATGGCTCGCTGATTCATCATGACGGGGGCATGGAGGACAATCGCGCCATGCTCGGCGAGCTGGTGCGGCGCGCCGATGCGGTGTTCTTCCCTGTCGATTGCGTCAGTCATCGCGCGGTCGGCGCGGTGAAGAGCCTGTGCGAGAGCCATGGCATTCCCTATTGTCCGTTGCGCAGCGCGAGCGCATCGGCTTTCGAGCGGGCGATCGAGACGCTCGGCGCGCGCGAGGAGCAGGCTTGACGCGCTTATGGTCTCCGGCGGTCGGCGAAGGGCGGATCGAGGTCCTGCGGCTCGATTTCGATCTCGCCGCACCCTGGCCCGACGCCGATTGGAATGTGCTGAACACGGAGGAGCGCGAGCGCGCCTTGCGCTTCTTTCGGCATGAGGATCGGCTTCGCATGGTCTCGACGCGCGCCGCTCTGCGCCGCCTGCTCGGCGAGAGGATCGGCGCCGATCCGGCGACGCTGCGTTTTACGGCCGGGCGCTATGGCAGGCCGGAGCTCGCCGGCGGCGGCGTCTCCTTCAATGTCTCGCATTCCGGCGATTGCGCGCTCGTCGCCTTCTCGCGGCATTGGGCCGTCGGCGTCGACATAGAGCGCGTGGATGCGACCGCGGATGTCGCCGGCCTCGCCACGATCACGCTGACGCGAGAGGAGCGTGAAGGGATAGACGTCGCTGGATTTTTCGAGCGCTGGGTGGCCAAGGAGGCGGCGTTGAAGGCGCTCGGGCTCGGCATAACGGAGAAGCTTCAGGCTTTCTCCGTCTGGCCGGGGCAGGGCGAGCTCTATGAGCTGTGCCACGCCGAGACGGAATGGGGCGATCTTCGCGCGGCGCGGCTCGCGGCGCCGCCGGGCTATGCGGCGGCGCTCGCCTGGAAGACGCCTTAGCGCGGCGCTCGCAAAGCCTCCTGGAGGTCCGCAGGCGCGGTGATCGGCAGCGAGCAGGTCGCGCCGCGGCAGACATAGGCGGCGGCCTTTCCGTCGATCTGCGTTTTGCCGGCGGCGGGATGGTCGGGCGGCAATGTGGAGCCGGGCGCGACGACCGCGAGCGTGCGGCCGGGCAGGCTCGCGCCATGGACGACGCGCAGCAGCGCGGTGGTATCGTCCGTGTCGCGCGCGCCGATGACGACGATCTGCAATCCGTCGCGCAAGGTCTCGGCGCCGTTCAGCAGCGTCGAATAGCCGAGCAGCCCGCGCCGCACGACGCCGGCGAAGGCTGCGAGACTCGACTCGGCGCGCTCGCGATAGCGATTGTCGCCGGTCAGATGATAGAGCTGCGCCAGCGCTTGCGTCATCGTTCCATTGCCGGATGGCAGCGGCGCGTCCTCGGCGATCTTGGCGCGGCGGATCAGCGCCTCGGCGTCGTCGGCGGTGAAGAAATAGCCGCCGGCGCTCTGGTCGCGATAATGCGTCTCGACGATCTCGATCCAGTCACGACAGCGCTCGAGGAAGCGCGTCTCGCCCGTCGCCTCGTGGAGGACCAGCGCGGCGCGGGCGAGATCGGCGTAATCGTCGAGCACCGCCATATGCTTGGCGCGTCCGGCGCCATAGGAATGCAGCAGCCGGCCCTCGGCGGTCGTCATCCGCGCTGCGATGAAGTCGAAGGCCGCCGCCGCCGCCTCGAGCCAGTCGCGCCGCTCGAAGACTTGCGCGGCAGTCGCGATCGCCGCGATCATCAGCCCGTTCCAATCGACGAGCGCCTTGTCGTCGCGGCCGGGCCGCACGCGCGCCGCGCGCGCCGCCAATAATTTTGCGCGATCCTCCGCGAGCGCCGCCTCGTCTTGCGCGGACAGCAGCGCCATGTCGCGCAGGCGATTGGGAATCGCCTTGCCCTCCCAATTGCCGCCTTTTTCTATGTCATAGACGGCGCGGAAGGCCGCTGCGCGCGGACCGAGGACGGCGTCGACCTCCGCCGCGCTCCACACATAGAACTTGCCTTCCTCATGCTCGCTGTCGGCGTCGAGGCTGCTGGCGAAAACGCCCTCGGGCAGGCGCATCTCGCGCAACGCCCATTCGATCGTCTCCTCGATGCGCGCGGCGTAGAGCGGCTTGCGCTCCTCTTGCCAGACCAGCGTCAGCAGATCGACGAGCTGGGCGTTGTCGTAGAGCATTTTCTCGAAATGCGGCGCGAGCCAGCGCTCATCGGTCGAATAGCGCGCGAATCCGCCGCCGAGATGATCATAGATGCCGCCCTGGCAGATATGGTCGAGCGTGGTCAGCGCCGCGTCGCGGAAGGAGGCGCGGCCCGTGCGCTTCCACGCCCGCCACAGGAATTCGAGGCTCGCCGCCTGCGGGAATTTCGGCGCGCCGCCGACGCCGCCGTGCACGCGGTCGATGTAGCCGTCGAGCTTCTCGGCGATGGTCTCGACGAGATCGGGCGATATGGGCTCGGCCGGCGCGGTCTCGGCGAGACGGTTCAGCCCGTCGCCGATCGCCGCGACATTGCGCGTGACGACGTCGGGCTTCTCGCGCCAGAGCTCGGAGACGGCTTTCAGAATATCGGCGAAGCCGGGCATTCCGTGGCGCGGCTCGGGCGGGAAATAGGTGCCGCCCCAAAAGGGCTCGCCGTCCGGCGTGAGGAACATGGTCAGCGGCCAGCCGCCGCGCCGCCCGGTGAGCTGCAGCGCCTGCTGATAGAGATGGTCTATGTCCGGCCGCTCCTCGCGATCGACCTTCACATTGACGAAATTCTCGTTCATCAGCGCGGCGATCGCCTCGCTCTCGAAGCTCTCGGCCGCCATCACATGGCACCAGTGGCAGGCGGCGTAGCCGCTGGAGAGCAGGATCGGCTTGCCGCTCTCCTTGGCGAGCGCCAGCGTCTCCGCCGACCAGGCCCGCCAATGCACGGGATTGTCCTTGTGCTGGAGGAGATAGGGGCTCGTCTCCTCGCCGAGGCGGTTGCGGTCGTTGGTCACTGTCGTCTCTCCCTCGGAGGCCGCGCCGACTGTGCACGCCCGGCGCCAGCCCGGAAAGGGCGCAAATGCGACAAAATCCGCGGCACGCCCTTTGCGTCGCTTTCCAGCAAAAGGCCAGACGGCTCAGGAGCTGAACGATGCTGGACGTTGTGATTGTCGGAGGCGGGGCCTCTGGCTTGGCGCTGGCGCGCGGACTTGCCGCTGCGGGTGTGAGCTTTGCGCTTTATGAGGCGCGTCCGCGGCTCGGCGGCCGCGTGTTGTCGGTCGAGGACAAAGCCTCGGGAATGCGCGTGGATCTCGGGCCGACGTGGTTCTGGCCGGACACGCAGCCGACGATTACCGCTCTGGTGAAGGAGCTCGGCCTCGCGGATTTCCCGCAATATGATCCGGGCACCGCTCTGCTGCTCGCGTTCGGCGACAAGAAGCCAGAAACGCGCATGACGCCCAATCTCCATTCCGGCGCGCGCCGGCTCGAGGGCGGCATGGCCTCGCTGATAGAGGCGCTGGCCGCCACGATTCCGGCGGAGGCGATCCATCTCTCCGCGGTGCTGCGCTCGGTCGCCGACCGCGGCGATCATGTGGAGCTCACCTTCGAGACGGACGGCAAAACCGAGACCGTGACCGCGAAGCGCGCCGTGCTCACCGTGCCGCCGCGTCTGCTCGCGGAGCATCTCGCCTTCGAGCCGGAGCTCGACGCGATGAGCCGCAACGCCATGCGCAGCGCGCCGACCTGGATGGCGGCGCAGGCCAAATGCGTGGTCGGCTTTTCCGGCGCGCCCGCCTGGCGCACGGAAGGCCATTCCGGCAATGCTTTCGCCACACATGAGCAGGCCGTGCTCGGCGAGATTTTCGACGCTTGCGACGCCAAGGGCGAGCATGCGGCGATCGGCGGCTTCTTCGCGCTCTCCGCCGAGCTGCGGGAAGCCTTCAGCGGCGGCATGTTCATGCTGCTCGAAAGTCAGCTCGTCCAATTGTTCGGCAGACCGCTCGAGGACGGCGAGCAGCATTTGCAGGATTGGGCTTGCGAGCCCTTCACCTGCTCGACGATCGATCTGACGCCGCCTTCCGAGCATCCCGATTATGGCGATCCGCTGCTGCGTCAGGCCTTCTGGGAGGGCAAGCTCTATCTCGGCGGCACAGAGACAGCGCGCGAGGGCGGCGGCTATCTCGAGGGCGCGCTGGTCGCAGCGGAGCGCATCCGGCTGCGTCTTCTCGATCAGAAGGAGACGGCGATCATGATTTCCGGCGTGAGCGAAGGCGCCACGGGCGAGGCGCTGAACGAAGCGAGCATGGCGCGTTTCCGCGAATGGGTGAACGCCAAGCGCGCGCCGACCTTCGCCAGCTATCGGCAGCGGCTGAATTTCGGCCTCTCCAACGGCCAGCGCGAGCAGATCACCCAGCGGGCCATGCTCGGCGCGATGGAGGCGGTTCTGAAAGAATCGATCGCCGTGCTCGAGGGTCTGCCCTTCGATCACTCGGTCGTCTCGGTGGACAAGGGCCGTTCCGATCTGACGCCGCTGGCGCAAAAGGCGTTCGACGGCTTCATCCAGGAGCTTCTGGACGGCGTCATCGACTATAACCGCACCTCCTGCGCGCTCTCCAATTTCCCGGAGGAGCACAAGCCGTCCAAGGACTATCTCAACGTCACGCTGCTCGACATAGCGGCGGCGTGGAAGGAGTTCTCGCTCGACGCCAATCAGATCCTGCTCGACAAGCGGCTCGCCGATCAGCAGGCGACGCGCAGTCTCTGATAGCCGAGAAAAGCGCCCCAGCCGTCGAAGATCGGGGCGTTCACGAGGCAGCCGTTGCGGGCGTAGACGTAAGGATAGGGCGCCGGATAGCGGTAGAAATAGGAATAGGGCGCGGCGGTGAGGACGCCCGGCGTGAGCACGGGCGCCGCCACTGGCGCGAGCCAGTCCGGTACGAAGAAGCCGTCGGCCTGCGCCGAAGCAGGGGCCGAAAGCGCGCAGAGCAGCGCGGCCGCGACGCCGAACGTCGCGAAAGGCCGCGACGCGAGGGGCTGAATAATCACCCGAAAATCTCCAGTCACCTGCAAATCTCCATTCGAAAAAACGAGTCGAGAAAAAGCAAAGCGCGAATCGATCGTGTGAAATTTCTATCGCATAGCGGAGAAGCCTGTCGATCCGCGCGATAGCCGCAGCGAAGGGCTCAGCCGCGCGGGCGCGGCTGCTGCTCGCTCCGTTGTGGCTGCTCGTCCCAATAGGGGCGCGCGTGATAATGCTCGTGGACGCGCTTTTCCCAATCGCGATCGCCCCAGCTGTCGTCGCTGAATTCCGGCGCATCCTGGAGCTGCTGCTCGATGATGTCGGCGACATAGCCTTCGCGCTCATTGTCATAGGCGAGCGAGTTCCACGGCAGCGGATAATGGCTGTGGCCGAGGCCCAGGAATCCGCCGAAGCTCATCACAGCGTAGCGCACGCGGCCCGAGATCTTGTCGATCATCAGATGATCGATCTCGCCGAGCTCATTGCCGAGCCGATCGAAAACAGTCGTGCCTTCGACGTCCTCGCTGGAAACGAGATTGAAGTCCGGATTGGCGCTCGCCATTGGCTCTTCCTCCTATGCGTCCCGAAGCAACGCCGCGTCCGGCGAAAGGTTCCGCCATGGCGCGGCCATCGCCGTGGGGACCAGCGGGGGGGCTCAGCCTTTCGCCGTGAGCGGGTGCTCGCGCGCATCGGGATCGAAGACCAGCGACACCTGGACGTCGCCGATCGTGCGCAGCACATGCAGCGAGATCGCCGAGCGCGCGTCCTGCCGCAGCGCTATGTCGACGCGCGCCGCGCCGAGCGAGAGATTGCGAATGACGATCTCGCCGGCGGACACGGGGACGATCGGATTGACGAGGCGGACCTGCCGCGCCTTGTGGTCGAATTCGAGGCCGAGCATCGTCTGGATGAACAAAAAGGGCGCGCTCGCCGCCCAGGCCTGCGGCGAGCAGGCGGCGGGATAGAGCGTCGGGCCGCGTCCGTGACGGCGCCGAAAGCCGCAATAGAGCTCGGGAATGCGGCGCGCCTCCATATAGCCGGCGGCGCGCATCAGCGATTCGAATATGGCGGCCACGGCGTCCTTGAAGCCGTAGCGGCCGAAACCATGCGCGATGAGCGCATTGTCATGCGGCCATATCGAGCCGTTGTGATAGGACATCGGATTGTAGCGGCTTTCGCCGCGCGCCACAGTGCGCAGGCCCCAGCCGGAAAAAAACCGCGACTCGAGCAGGCCGTCGGCGACGCGCTGCGCGCGATCGGGCTGCGCTATGCCCGAATAGAGCGCATGTCCCGCATTGCTCGTGCGCACTTTGCATTGCTTCTTGTCGCCGTCGAGCGCCAGCGCATAGCTTCCGATCTCCTCGCACCAGAACGCCGCCTCGAAACGCTCGCGCAGCGTTTCGGCGGCGCGCGCGAGCTCGGCCGCGCGATCATGCAGGCCGAGCTCGCGCGCGCAATGGGCGGCGAGACGGCGCGCGGCATAGACATAGGCCTGCGCCTCGACGAGCGCGATCGGCCCTTCCGCGAGACGCCCGTCGGCGTGGAACACGGAATCATGCGAATCCTTCCAGCCCTGATTGCGCAGGCCCTGGTCGGTGTGGCGCGCATATTCCACGAATCCATCGCCGTCCGGATCGCCGGGCCCGTCGATCCAGGCGAGCGCGCGCTCGATCGCCGGCCAGAGCTTGGAGACGAGTCCGTAATCCCCCGTGCGGCGCGCGTAATAGCCGGCGAGAACGACGAAGAGAGGCGTCGCGTCGACCGATCCGTAATAGAGGCCGAAGGGCACTTCGCCGAGCGCCGCCATCTCGCCGTCGCGCATCTCGTGCAAAATCTTGCCGGGCTCGGCGTCCGAGCGCGCGTCGAAGCCGACCGCCTGATGGGCGGCGAGCCGCTCGAGCACGCCGACGGCGATAGACGGATCGAACCACAGCATCTGCAGCGCGGTGATGATTCCGTCGCGTCCGAATGTGGTCGAATACCAGGGAATGCCGGCGTAAGGGTAGGGGCCTTCCGGCGTGCTGGTGAGCAGCATGCGCACATCGGCGGTCGAGCGCCAGAGAATTTGATTGAGCGTCGGATCGGCGGTTTCGACGCGCGCGCTCTGGCCGGCGGCGGCCTTTAGCTCGCGGTGCAGGCCGGTGAGGCCGTTGAAGAAGGATTGCGTCGACTTGGGCAGGCGTCCGCGGCTGGCCGCGGTGAGGAAGATCGTCTGCGCCTGACGCGGCGCGAGCCGCAGCGAATAGGTCGCGACGCTGTCGAGGAGCAATGACGGATCGGGCTCGAAGGAGAGCGCCGTCTCGCGCAGCGCGCCGTCGAGGCCGCGATAATAGAGCGCGACAGCGCCAGCGGCGAGACGCTGCGTCCAGGCGCGTCCGCGCTTGGCGCGCCGCACGCCGCGCACCTCGAAAATATCGGCGAAATCATTGCCGAAGCCGATCGACAGATCGAGCTGGAGCGGCTCGGCGCTCTGATTGGAGATTTCCAGCCGCTCGCGCAGCGAGCCGTCCTTGAGATACAGCGTGCGCGAGACATAGACCGAGTCTTTGAGCAGAGCGATCGTCTCGTCGCGAAAAATATCGGGATTGGTGAGATCGACGTAGAAGCTCAGATTGTCGTCGCGTATCGCCGAGTCGAGCAGCAGCGGCTGCGCGCCTTCGATGAGCAGCTCGAGATGCGACAGATAGCGCGTGTCGTGATCGAAGAGCCCGTCCGGCCCGCCCGCCGTCGCGCCTATGTCGCCATGGCTGTCGAAGACGGCGAATGTGTCATTGTGCTTGAGCGTTCGCCGCGGCCGCGACGGCGGCCCCGTGGCCGGAATATAGAATTGCAGCTCATGCGCCTGCGGCGCGTCGGCGCCGGCGTCGGGCGGCGCGCGGCGCGTCTCGTCGCTCGAGCTAAAGCGAGGGATATGAGTTGTCCGGTTCGATCTGTTCCTCGACATGCGCGTTGAAATAGGTCGGCGGCAGCACAATGGGATGCGCGCGCAGCTCGGCGGGCGCCGGCGCGCGCAGCAGCCGGCGGTAGATCGCGACATAGTCCTTCGCCATGCGCGCGGCGGAAAAGCGCGTCTCGAAGCGCCGCCGGACCTGGCCACGGTCGAGCGCGAGAACGTCGCCCATGCGCGCGATCGCCTCCTCGACGCTGTCGACGAGATAGCCGGTGACGCCCTCCTCGACGATCTCCGGCGCGGAGCCGCGACGAAAGGCGAGCACGGGCGTGCCGCAGGCCATGGCCTCGATCATCACGAGGCCGAAGGGCTCGGGCCATTCGATCGGAAACAGCAGCGCGCGCGCCTCGCCGAGAAAGCCGCTCTTGCGGCGATCGTCGATCTCGCCGACGAATTCGACGCCGGGGAGCGTGAGCAGAGGCTCGATCGTCTGGTGAAAATAGGCTTGGTCCGGCAGGTCGACCTTGGCCGCGATCTCGAGCTTCATGCCGACGGCGCGGGCGATGGCGATCGCGTGATCGAGGCCCTTCTCCGGCGAGACGCGACCGAGAAAGGCGAGATAGTCGCCGCTCGGATGAAGCGTCGGCGCGAACAGATCGTGCGGCAGGCCGTTCGGCACGGTCCCGACGAAATTGGCGTGTGGAACCGCGATGCGTTGCGAATCCGAGATCGAGACCAGCGGCATTTCGGGAAAGCCGGCGTAGAAACGCTCGACATCCGGCAGATCCTGGCGTCCGTGCAGCGTCGTCAGCGTATGCGCCGCAATGTCGCGAAACAGCGGGAAATGAAGCTGGTCGATGTGGAAATGCAAAATGTCGAACTGCGACGCCATGCGCCGCGCGCGATCCATCATCAGCAGATAATGCGGCGTCGGGTCCGGAGCGCCCTTCTGGCGCAGCGGCAGATCGCTGCAGCACACGAGCCGCGCCGAGGTGACCGAGCCGCCGCTCGCAAAGAGCGTGACCTCGTGTCCGTGTGCGACCAGCTCTTCGGTGAGATAAGAGACGATGCGCTCCGTTCCGCCATAGAGACGCGGCGGAACGCTTTCGATCAGCGGCGCGATCTGCGCGATTTTGAGCGGCGGCGACCGCGTCCATTCGATCGGGTCGCGCCGCTGTGGCGGCATGGTGTTCATTTGGCGAGTCAACGCTCTGCGAGCGTCATGGTTCCTCGCGCGCCGCTGTCGGGATCGCTGTCAGCGCCAGAAGGTCTCGAGCGTCTTCAACGACCTCTCGGTCTTCTTCCAATCGACGGCGGCGCCCGCGCGCGCATGGGCGCACCAGCCGATGGCGAAGGCGCTCGCCGGCGCAAGGTCCGCGTCGGCTTCGCCGAGCCCGCGCAGCAGCTCGGCCGCGACGGTCAGATCGTTGACGGCGCCGAGCTTGTCCTGCAGCGCGGCGGTCCGCCGCAGATAGCGGCGCGCCTTCGCATGAGCGCCGAACAGAGATTCGAAGAATTCCGCCGCATATCGCGCCTTCTTGAAGGCGATGCGGGCCTGGTGTCGTTGATCGGGCGTGAGCGCGGCGAGGTCGCGGCTCTTCTTGAGCGCGCGGCGATGCAGGCGATCGAGCGAACGCATGGCGAAGCTCTTCGCCGTTCCGGGCGCGCTCGGGTCGAAGGCGGAGCGCTGCTGCGTTGCGTCGCCGGACGGCGGGCGCCAAGCCTTGGCGGCCAGAGCGGCGCGCAGATCGATGACGAATTGCGTCGTCGCCGGCGCCGCGACGAGCGCCGCGACCGCGGCATGCGCTTCGATGCGCCGCCGCTCCGCCGCGTCGAGCAGCGCATAGAAGCGCGGCTCGCCATTGGCCTGGGCGAGCGGGCCGGCGACCAGCAAATCGACGAGCACGTCGAGATTGCGCGCCGCGCCGAGCGTCGCCGAAATGTCGCGCGCGCCGACGGCCGCTGCTTCCAGCGCCTCGCTCACGACGCCGCGGCGCAGCATGCCGACGCCGGCGCGCAAGCGTCGCAGCGCCACGCGCATCTGGTGAATGGCCTCCTCGGGCGCGTGAGATTGCAACGCCGGCCAATTGGCCACGAATTGATCGAGGCAGGCCGACAGCGCCGTGACGATCGCCTCGTCGAGCGACGCATCGGCGGCGAGCGTGGGCCGGCGCGCCTTCACCGGCGCGACGCCGGCGCCGGTCGCGCGGGCGAGCGCCAGCTCGACCTCGCTCATCGGCAGAAAACGCGCCTTCGCGCGTGGCGCGAGCTCGGCGGCGACAGTCCAGAACTCTTCTTCCGCGCCCTCGAGAAGCTGTAGCTCGATCTCGTGAAAATCGGAGCGCCGCCCGCCGCATTCGACGAAGCCGTCGTCGAAGCAGACGGCGATGCGCGTATGGGCGCGCTCGAGCACGCGCTCCCGCCGCTCGGTCTCGGCGACGCTGCGCGCCTCCAATGGGCGATTGGCGATCGATCGGCGCAAGGGCTCGGAAAAGCCGAGCATCTTGCCGACCTCGAGCGACGGCACGCGCAATTCGATCGAGCCGCGCGCGCCGCCCGGCGTCGCGGCCCGGGCCCAGCTCAGCTCGACGAAAGCGGCGCCGTGCATCTCATAGCCGCGCAGCAGAATGTTCTGCTTGCCGAGATCGTCGACGGCGGTGTCGAAGACGATCGAGCGAATGCGCCGCGTCGGCCGCGAGACGGCGCCGATGGTCAGGCTCTCGCTGCGCGCGGCGGCGTTCATGCCGGCGCGATCCGTTCCGAAGCGGACGCGCGGGCCTTCGCCGCTCCGCTTGCCGCGGATGGCGCGCCGGGTCGCCTCCTGGGCGGATGCGCTCGACGCGAGAAGGCGATCCATGACGATGAAACCGTGAGGTTTTCGAGCTCGATGTGGCAAGTTTCGGCTCTCCGGGCGAGCCGGTCAAGGGGAGGCCTCCCGTTTAGATGTCGCGAGACCGGCGATTCTCTATTCATCCTTACCGCGGCAAAACGGCCGTCGCCGCCGCGAGGGTCTTAACGCATGGGCGGAAAGTCAGTATATGCCTACGGCGGAGAATTGAGGGCGTATGGCGAATCTCGCGGATATGTTTCGGGACGGCGCGGCCAACGCCTGGTTGTTCGCGCCGACCGCGGTCGCGCTGGGCGCGCTGCACGGCCTCGAGCCCGGTCATTCCAAGACGATGATGGCGGCTTTCATCGTCGCTGTGCGCGGCACGGTCGGCCAGGCGGTTCTGCTCGGCCTCTCGGCGACGCTTTCGCATACGGCGATCGTCTGGCTCGTGGCGCTCGCCGGGCTCTACTTCGGCTCGCATTGGAACGCCGAGGCGAATGAGCCCTATCTCGAGATCGCCTCGGGCGCGATGATCCTCTCCGTCGCCGCCTGGATGACATGGCGCATCTGGCGCGACAGTCGGTCGCGCAAGCACGATCACGCGCATCACCATTCTCATGCCCACGACCACGACCATGACCATGACCACGCGCATCATCATGCGCATGGCGAGGCCGCATCGGCCAATTCCGCGCTCCTGCTCGACGAGGAGACGATGGATGCGCATGAACGCGCCCATGCCGCGGATATAAAGCGGCGCTTCTCCTCCCGCCATGTGACGACGGGACAGATCATTCTGTTCGGTCTGACCGGCGGGCTCGTTCCTTGTCCGGCGTCGATCACCGTGCTGCTGCTCTGTCTGCAGCTCGGCAAGCTGACGCTCGGCGCGGCGCTGGTTCTATGCTTCAGCGTCGGCCTCGCGCTCACGATGGTCGCCGTGGGCGTCGCCGCCGCGGTGGGCGTGCGCCATGCCTCCGACCGCTGGTCCGGCTTCGGTGAGATCGCCGCCAAGGCGCCGTATTTCTCCAGCGCGCTGATCTCTCTCGTCGGGCTCTACACGCTCTATTCGGGCTTTTCGGCGCTCGCCTGAGCGGCGCCCTCAGCCGCCGCCGAAGGGAATTTTCTGCACGCCGGCGGTGATCGGCGCGTCGAGGAAGAAATCCAATAGGGCGGGAACGCTCGGATCGACCGCATAGGCGGCGAAATCGGTCACGCCTTCTTGCATCAGAACATTCACGTCGACGAAGAAATTGCCCGTGCAGGCGCGTGCGTCGCGCGTCAAAATCGCATGGGCGGCGTCGGCGACGATCTGCGGCTTGCGCGTGCGCCGCAGCGCCGCCTCGCCGCCCAGCAGATTGCCGACCGCGGCGGTGGCGATCGCCGTCTCCGGCCATAGCGAGTTCACGGCGACGCCCTTGTCCGCGTATTCGCGCGCGAGGCCGAGCGTGACGAGGCTCATGCCATATTTCGCCATCGTGTAGGCGAGATTGGGCGCGAACCAGCGCGGGCTCATGTCGAGCGGCGGCGACAGAGTGAGAATATGCGGATTGTCGGATGTCTTCAGATAGGGCAGTGCGAGCTTCGCGCAGAGAAAGCTGCCGCGCGCGTTGATCTGATGCATCAGATCGAAACGCTTCATCTCCAGCGCCTCGATCCCGCGCAGATCGATCGCGCTCGCATTATTGACCAGAATATCGACGCCGCCGAAGATCGCCGCCGTCTTGTCGAGCGCGTCCGCGACCTGAGCGTCGAAGCGAATGTCGCAAGGCAGAGCGAGCGCTCGCCCGCCCGCTTTTTCGATCGCCGCGGCGGCCGTGAAGATCGTCCCCGGGAGCTTGGGATGCTCGGCGATGCTTTTGGCGACGATCGCCACATTGGCGCCGTCGCGCGCGGCGCGCTCCGCTATGGCGAGGCCGATGCCGCGGCTCGCGCCGGTGATGAACAGCGTCTTTCCGAAGAGCGATCCCGCCATTTGCGTGGTCTCGTCAGGCTGCGACACGCGCCGGATAGCCGGCGTCGGTGATGATCTTGGCGAGCCCGTCCGGGTCCTTGGGCGAGGGCGAGACTTCCACCTTGCCGGTGGCGAGATCGATCTTCACCTGCGCTTGCGGCTCGGCCTTCTGCACCGCCTCGGTCACATGCTTCACGCATTTGCCGCAAGACATTTCCTGAACGTCGAATGTCGTCGTCATCTGTGCTTCCTCCACTCTGGTCTCTTCGAAATGCGCGCCCGAAGGCTCGCGATCCGGGTCCGTGATGGACCGCGCGCCTTCAGGCGCGCTCTCCTCGAAACTCTTCGGTGTCGCGCTCGCCTCCACCGGCGGGCGGAAGCGTCGCAGCCGCAGCGCATTCGTCAGCACGAAGACGCTGGAAAAGGCCATGGCGCCGGCGCCGAGCATGGGCGAGAGCAGCGTTCCATTCACCGGATAGAGCGCGCCTGCCGCGACGGGAATCAGAATCACATTATAGCCGAAGGCCCAGAACAGATTTTGCGCGATATTGCGCATCGTCGCGCGCGACAGAGCGAGCGCCGCCGGCACTTTGGCGACGTGGCCGGACATCAGCACGACGTCGGCGGCCTCGATCGCTATGTCGGTCCCGGTGCCGATGGCGATGCCGACATCGGCTGCGGCGAGCGCCGGCGCGTCATTCACGCCGTCGCCGACAAAGGCGATCTTGCGGCCCTCGCGCAGGCGCTGGAGCGCGGCGACCTTGCCCTCCGGCAGCACGCCGGCGACGACCTCGTCGATGCCGAGCTTGGCCGCTATGGCGCGCGCGGCGCGTTCGTCGTCGCCGGTGATCATCGCCGTCGCCACGCCTTGGGCGTGCAGCGCGGCGACAGCGGCGACGCTCGTCTCCTCGAGCGCGTCGGCGACGCAGAGAATGGCGGCGAGCCGCCCGTCGATCGCGACATAGAGCGGCGTCTTGCCCTCCGCCGCGAGCCGATCCGCGGTCGCCTCGAAAGCGCCGACGTCGAGGCCGAGCGCGCTCATGTAGCGGGCGGCGCCGACGGCGATCTTGCGCCCATCGCCCGTCGCTTCGACGCCCATTCCGGGCGTCGCCGAAAAATCGCGCGTCTCGACGATGGCGAGGCCGCGCGCTTTCGCCGCGGCGACCAGAGCGCCGGCGATCGGATGCTCCGAGCGCGCCTCGGCGCTGGCGGCGAGCCGCAGCGCTTCATCGGCCTCGAAGCCGGGCGCGGCCTCGAGATCGGTGAGCTCCGGTCTGCCGCGCGTGAGCGTGCCGGTCTTGTCGAAGGCGATCAGCGTCACATCGCGCAAGCTCTGCAGCGCCTCGCCCTTGCGGAACAAAATGCCGAGCTCGGCGGCGCGTCCCGTGCCGGTCATGATGGCGGCGGGCGTGGCGAGGCCCATGGCGCAGGGGCAGGCGATGATCAGCACGGCGACCGCCGCCACCAGCGCATGAGAGACGTCGCGCTGCGGCCCGAAGGCGAGCCAAAGCAGGAAGGTGAGATAGGCGACGGCGAGCACCGCGGGCACGAAGACGCCGGTCACGCGATCGACCAGCGCCTGTATCGGCAGCTTGGCGCCCTGCGCCTGCTCCACCATGCGAATGACGCCGGCGAGCACAGTGTCCGCGCCGACGCGCGTCGCGCGGAAGGTGAAGGCGCCGGTGGTGTTCACCGTCGCGCCGGTGACTTCCGAGCCCTTGCGCTTGGCGGTCGGCGCGGGCTCGCCGGTGATCATCGATTCATCGACATGCGAGGCGCCGTCGACGACGATTCCATCCGTCGCGACGCGCTCGCCCGGCCGCACCGCCACGAGATCGCCGACGACGACATCGTCGATCGGCAGCTCGATCTGCTCGGCCCCGCGCAGCACGCGCGCGGTCTTGGGCGCCAGCGCGGCGAGCGCGCGGATGGCCTCCGAGGTGCGGCCCTTGGCGCGCGCCTCCAGCGTGCGGCCGAACAGGATCAGCGTCACGATGACGACGGCCGATTCATAATAGACATTGGCCGCGCCCTGCGGCAGCAGGCCGGGGGCGAAAGTCGCGACGACCGAATAGAGATAGGCGCTCATCGTGCCGATGGCGACGAGCGAGTTCATGTCCGGATGGCCGCGCCAGAGCGAGGGAAAGCCCTTCTCGTAGAAGGGGCGGCCCGGTCCGGCCAGCACCAGCGTCGCCAGCGCGAAGGAGACGTAGCGCGTCGTCTCATGGCCGATATTGGCCATGAACCAATCGCCGAGCCCCGGAATCATATGGGCGCCCATCTCGAGGAACACGACCGGCGCGCTCAGCGCCGCGGCGATGAGCAAGCGCTTTCGCAGCGACGCGGCCTCCTGCTCGCGCGCGTCCTTCTCGCGATCGGCGGCTTTGCTCCCGCTCTCGATCTCGCGCGGCTCATAGCCGGCCTCCGTCACGGCGCGGCGCAGCGCCTTGGCGGTATCGCCGCCGCCGAGCGCGCGCACCCGCGCTCGCTCGGTCGCCAGATTGACCTCGGCGGAGAGCACGCCGGGCGCGGCGCGCAGCGCCTTCTCGACATGGGCGACGCAAGAGGCGCAGGTCATGCCGCCGACGCCGAATTCGATCGTCTCGACGGAAGGCTCATAGCCGGCGTCGCTCACGGCCCGCGCCAGCGCGTCGAGATCGGCGGCGGGCGCGAGAGCGACATCGGCTCGCTCGGTCGCGAGATTGACGGAGGCGGAGAGGACGCCGGGCGCGCCACGAAGCGCCTTCTCGACATGCGACACGCAGGAGGCGCAAGTCATTCCGCGCACGCCGAAGGAAAGCCGCGTCCCATCGCCCGCGGCGGGCATGTCTGCGCGAGTCGAGGCGTCGGGCATTCTGGTTCGCTCCTCTCGCGCGTCAGTCTACAACCAACGGCGGGTTCTCGCGACATAGGCGTCGAATTCCGCGCCGAACCGTTGCGACAAATGGCGCTCTTCCCGCTCTATCGCCAGTCGCTGGAGGAGAAACGCCAGCGCGGGCGTCAGCAGGATCATCCAGACCGAGCCGAAAGCGAGGCCGATGCCTGCGACCAGCGCCACATGCGACACATAAATCGGATTGCGCGACCAGCGGTACGGGCCCGCGACGACGAGGCTCGACACGGCGCGATCGGGCCGCATCGTCGTGCCCTGGCACCGCATCAGCAGCGCGCACCAGACATCATTGGCGAGCGCCAGCGCAATGACGAGGCCGCCCGCGATGCGCGCGCTCGGCGGCCAGGCGCTGTCGGAGAGTGGGAGAAGCGCGTCGAGCAGAGCGCCGATCGCGATCGCCACGACGACGAGCCGCGGCGGCCATGCGATCCGCGACGGCGGATCGGCCTCGGCTTCGCTGGCGTTCACGGGCATGCGGCGTCCTCTCGTTTCTGCTCAGATCGCGTTGGCCGCGCGGAATTTCAAGCCGCGCGTCGAAGAAAAGCTCTTGCCGGGGCCTTTCTTGCCGTTCCGCCGCCGGCCGGCTATGTAACCGCCGCTTCGGCGCATCCGGCCGAGCTGCTCGGGAAGGGTTTCGTGACGACAGATCAGCGCGGGGGCGGCGTTCTCGACGTCTATGCGGCGGACCTCGCGAGCCTTGCCGCGCAGGACCAGCTGCGCGCGCTCGCGCCGCGCCGCGGACTCGACTTCACCTCGAATGATTTTCTGGCGCTCGCCGAGTCGCAGGAGTATCGCGACGCCGCCGCGGCGGCGCTGGCGCGCGGCGTTCCCATCGGCGCCGGCGGCTCGCGTCTGCTGCGCGGCGACCATGAGGAGCATGCGGCGCTGGAGCGCGAGGCGGCGGCCTTCTTCCATGCCGAGAGCGCGCTCTATTTCGGCGCGGGCTTTTCGGCGAATGAGGCCTTGCTCGCCACTCTGCCGCAGCGTGGCGATCTCATCGTCCATGATTCGCTCGTTCACGCCAGCGCGCATGAGGGCATGCGCCTGTCGCGCGCGGAGACCGTCGCCGCTCTGCACAACGACGCCGACGCCTTCGAGGACGAGATCGCGGCATGGCGACGCGGCGGCGGAACGGGCCGGCCCTGGATCGTCGTCGAGAGCCTCTACAGCATGGACGGCGATTTCGCGCCGCTCGCGCCGCTCGCCGAGATCGCCGCGCGTCATGATGCGTTTCTGCTGATCGACGAGGCGCATGCGACGGGCGTCCATGGTCCAGGCGGGCGCGGCCTCGCCGCTGCGCTCGAGGGCCGCGAGAATGTCGTCACGCTGCACACTTGCGGCAAGGCGCTCGGCGTGTTCGGCGGCCTCGTGCTGCTGCCCGCCGTGTTGCGCGAATTTCTGATCAATCGCTGCCGCCAGCTTATTTTCGCCACCGCGCCGTCGCCGCTGGTCGCCGCCTGCCTGCGCGCCGCTCTGCCGATCGTCGAGCGGGCGGAAGGACGCCGCGCCGCGTTGCGCTCGCGCGTCGCCGTCGCCGCGCGCGAATTGCAGGCCGTCGGACTCGCGCCGCCGCTGTCGCAGATCGCGCCGATCGTCGTCGGCTCCAACGCCCGCGCGCTGGCGCTGGCCGCCGCGATGCAGGCGCTCGGCTACGACATTCGCGCCATCCGCCCGCCGACGGTGGCGGACGGAACGGCGCGGCTGCGCATCTCCCTCACGCTGCATGTGAGCGAGACGCAGATTTCCGCGATGATCGACGATCTCGCGCATGAGCTGTCGAGACTGCCGACATGACGCGCTTCGTCATCGTCGGGACCGACACCAATGTCGGCAAGACGGTGTTCTCCGCCGCGCTCGCCGGCGCGCTCGACGCCTTTTATTGGAAGCCCGTGCAATCGGGCCTCGACGGCGAGACGGACACGATGACCGTCGCGCGGCTTTCGGGGCTCGCCGCCGCAAAGCTTTTGCCGGAAGCCTATCGTCTGACGACTCCGGCGTCGCCGCATCTCGCCGCGCGCATCGACGGCGTCACGATCGATGTGGACCGCCTCGCTCCGCCCGATCGCGCGCCGCTCGTCGTCGAGACGGCCGGCGGCGTGATGACGCCGCTGACCGAAGCGGTTTCGACGATCGATCTTCTCGCGCGCTGGCGGCTTCCCGTCATTCTCTGCGCGCGCACCACGCTCGGAACGATCAATCACAGCCTGTTGTCGCTCGAAGCGCTGCGGCGTCGCGAGATTCCGATCGTCGGCGTCGTTTTCGTCGGCGAGGAGAATGAGGATACGCAGCGCATCATCGCCAAGCTGTCCGGCGCCCGCGCGCTCGGCCGTCTTCCATTCGTGTCGCCGCTCACGGCCGAGACTTTGGCGGCGACTTTCGCGGCGCATTTTCGCCGCGCCGATTTCGACGGGGTGGGCTGAAATGACGGATTCGCCTGTCTGGCGGCCTTTCACCCAGCATGCGCTGCAAGGGCGAGCGATCCGCGTCGCGCGGGGCGAAGGCGCCTGGCTGGAGACGGCGGACGGCCGTCGGATTCTCGATGCGATCTCGTCATGGTGGGTCATCACCCATGGCCATCGCCATCCCATGATCGTGCAGGCGATCAAGGATCAGGCGGATCGGCTCGATCAGGTGATTTTCGCCGGCTTCACCCATGAGCCCGCCGAGACGCTCGCGCGTCGGCTCGTCGCGCTGACGCCGCCGGGGCTCGATCATGTGTTCTATTCGGATAGCGGCTCCACCTCGGTGGAGGTCGCGATCAAAATGGCGCTCGGCTATTTCCGCAATCGCGGCGTCGCGCGCAATCGCGTGATCGCGCTCGAGCATGGCTATCATGGCGACACGATCGGCGCCATGTCGACCGGCGCGCGCTCGGTCTTCAACGCCGCCTATGAGCCGCTGCTGTTCGATGTGACGCGCATTCCCTTCCCGCGCGCCGGAGGCGAGCAGGAAACGCTCGATGCGCTGGAGGCCGCCTGTCGCAGCGCCGACGCTGCGGTTTTCGTCGTCGAGCCGCTCTTGCTCGGCGCCGGCGGCATGCTCGTCTATGGCGCCGACACGCTGCGCGAGATGCGGCGCATCTGCGCGACGCATGGCGTGCTCTTCGTCGCCGACGAGGTGATGACCGGCTTCGGCCGCACGGGAACGCTATTCGCCTGCGAGCAGGCGGGGATCGTTCCGGACATCGCCTGCTACGCCAAGGGCATCACCGGCGGATCCTTGCCGCTCGCCGTCACGATGTGCTCGGCGGAGATTTTTCAGGCGCATTATTCAACCGACCGCTCGCGCACCTTCTTTCACTCCAGCTCCTTCACCGCCAATCCCATCGCCTGCGCGGCGGCGGCGGCCAATCTCGACATATGGGAGAGCGAGGACGTGCGCGGCCGTATCGCGCGTCTCGCAGCCATGCAGGAGGAGCGGCTGCGACGCTTTGCGAATGATGCGCGCTTTGCCGATGTGCGACGCGTCGGCACGATCGCGGCGCTCGATCTGCGCGTCGGCGACGCGGGCTATCTCGCGACCATCGGTCCCGCGCTCTATGATTTCTTCGTCGCGCGCGGGCTGCTGCTGCGGCCGCTCGGCAATGCGATCTATATTCTGCCGCCCTATTGCATAGAGGCGAGCGAGCTCGATCTTCTCTATGCGGCGATCGACGAGGCGGCGGATCGATTTGGTTGAAAGACGTGCGCATCGCTTCTCCCGCAGGCGGGAGAAGGGATGCGCACGTCAGGCGCCGCTCTACTTTCCGCGCGCCAGATAGTCTTCCTTCAGCACGCGGCGCAGCACCTTGCCGACAGCGCTCTTGGGCAGGCTGTCGCGGAATTCGAAATGGCGCGGCGCTTTGTAATGCGTCAGCGTCTCGCGGCAGAAATCATGCAGCTCCTTGCCGGTGACGCTCGCGTCGCGCGGCACGATGAAGGCGAGCGGCGCCTCGCCCGAATGCGGATCGGGAATGCCGATCACCGCGGCCTCCTTCACCTTCGGATGGCGCGTCAGCACATTCTCGACCTCGTTCGGATAGACGTTGAAGCCGGAGACGAGGATCATCTCCTTGAGCCGGTCGACGATCTTCAATTGTCCATCGGGCAGCATCACGGCGACGTCGCCGGTGCGGAAGAATCCGTCCTGCGTCGTCGCTGCGGCGGTCTCCTCGGGTCTGTTCCAATAGCCGGCCATCACCTGCGGGCCCTTCACGCAGAGCTCGCCGCGCTCGCCGAAGGGCGCGGGCTCGCCGGTGGGCAGGCGGATCGACACTTGCGTCGAAGGGTAGGGATAGCCGATGGCGCCGGAGAATTCCTCGAGATCGGGCCGGTTGCAGGCGATGACCGGCGACGTCTCCGAGAGGCCGTAGCCTTCGATGATCGGGTGGCCGGTCAGCTCTTTCCATTTGCGCGCGACGACGTCCTGCGTCGCCATGCCGCCGGAGATGCAGAAGATGAGATCGGAGAAGTCGATGAGCGGGAACTTCGGGTGATTGGCGAGCGCCGCATAGAGCGTGTTGACGCCGGAGATCATGGTGAAGCGCGATTTGCGCAGCGTCTTCACGAAGCCGGCGATGTCGCGCGGATTGGCGATGAGCAGGCAGGAGCCGCCGATCTTGACGATCAGCAGGCAGCAGGCGGTGAGGCCGAAGATGTGATAGAGCGGCAGCGCCGTCACCATCACCTGATCGAGCGGCGTCGGCAGATAGGGACAGAGCCAGGCGGCCGATTGCGCCACATTGGCCGCGACATTGCGATGCCGCAGCATGGCGCCTTTGGCGACGCCGGTCGTCCCGCCCGTATATTGCAGAAAAGCGATATCGTCGGGGACGATGGTCACGTCTCGCAATGGCGCGGCGGCGCCGGCGCGCAGCGTCTGCGAGAAGCGCAGGCTCTGCGGCAGGCGATAGCGCCGCACGGCGCATTTCACATAGCGCGAGACGAAATTCACGATTGGGCCGCGCAGGCCGAGCAGATCGCCGGGGGCGATGACGACGGCTTTTTCGACGCGCATCGACGGCCACGCCGCTTCGACCGTATGCGCGAAATTCTCGAGCACGAAGATCATGCGCGCGCCGGCGTCGTCGATCTGGAAGGCGAGCTCCTTGGGCGTGTAGAGCGGATTGACGTTGACGACGACGCCGCCGGCGAGCAGCACGCCGAAGATCAGCGGCGGATAGGCCATAACATTGGGCGCCATGATCGCGATGCGATCGCCCTTTTCCACGCCCTGCGACTGAAGCCAGGCGGCGATGGCGCGCGCGGCCTGTCCGAATTCCGCGTAGGTGAGCTTGGCGCCGAAGCTCTGGAGCGCAGTGCGGTCGGAAAATTCGACGACGCTCTGGCGGAACATTTCGACGAGCGTCGAATAGCTCGCCGGGTCGATCTCGCCGGGCGCGAACGGCGGGTAGGAGGCGACCCAGGGCCGGGCGGCATAGGGATCGGTGAGGGTTGCGGCAGTCATTAGGGGCCTCCGGGCGTGGGCGCGACGGACCGCGGCCCTGCTGTCCGCTCTATCGATAGCGATAATTTGCTGACGAAAATATAGCGCGTCGCGGGCGCGAGCGCAGCCCCAGGCGCGAGTCGATCGTCGTCGCAGCGCAGCAATTCCACGCGTATCGGGCGACCATGCAGTCGCAGCGCGTCAGGCGCCGCCGACTCCCATGCGCAGGCCGAGAAGCAGCGCGAGGCCGAAAGCGAGGACGAGGAGAGCCGCGAGAAGCTCGGCCGAGCGCAGCAGCGTTTCGGCGCGTCGGGATTTTCGCGCGGCGAGGCGCGCGGCGAAATCCTTGGCGAAGACGGCGGTCGCCGCCAAGGCGCCGGTGGTGATCGCCGTGCCGGCGGACATCAGCAGCGTCGCTCCGGCGCCGACGATAAACACGCCTTGTGACAGTGTGAAGACGAGCACGACAATGGCGCCGGAGCAGGGGCGCAGCCCCGCCGCGACGACCGTCGCGAGCGCATCCGCCCAGCGAAAGCCGGCGCCGAGACGCGCGGCGTCGATCGCATGCATATGGCCGCAGTCGGGGCTGTGGACATGAGTCGGATCGTCGACGGCCTCGCAGGCGAAGGCGCTGCGCCGCGCCACGGCGAGGGCGGGAATCGGCGCCGGCGCGAAGGCCGGCTCCCGCAATGCGGCGAGCAGCGCGCGCCCTTTGACATAGGCGAGGCGCGCGCCGAGAACGGCGATGGCGGCGTAGCTCGCCATCTCGATCCATGTCGCCGCTTCGGTCATGCGCTGCGCGGTGGCGCCGAAGAGGATCGCCGCGACGCCGACCAGCGCGATGGCCACGGCGCCTTGCAGCAGCGCCGCCAGCGCGGCGAGCGTCAGTCCGCGCTTCAGCGCCGTCTCATTGGCGATCATATAGGAGGCGAGCACCGCCTTGCCATGGCCGGGGCCCGCGGCGTGGAACACGCCATAGGCGAAGCTCGCCGCCGCCAGCGTCGCAAAGGCGCCAGGGTCGGTTTTCAGCGCTTTGGCGGCGTCCTGCAGCTCCTTGTGGAATTTGCTCTGCCAGGCGAGCACGAGGCCGGCGAAGCCGTTCGCCGCGCCGACCGGGCCCTCGGAGGGGCCGACGGCGAAAGGATGGCGCGCGGCCTCGGCGAGCGCCGCATCTTGCAGCATCAGGAGCGCGAGCGCGCCCAGCGCCGCGGCGGCGAGCGCGCGCTCCCGCGACGAAACCCTCACGGGCAGGCCACGACGACGCGCGCCGCGAGCTTCATGCCGAAATCGGCGCCGGGCGACATATTGGCGAAGAAGGCCTCGCTGAGCTTTTGCGTGTCGACGGAGAGCAGCGGCTTCGGCTCGACGACGCTCGTCGAGCAGCCGGCGGGCGCCTGTGCGAGCGTCACCGGATTTTGCTTCTCGAGATCGAAGGAGACGAAATAGGTCGGGTCATAGGTCTGGAAGGAGAAGGGCTTGTGCGCCGGCAGCGGCTTTTCCAGCGGCAGAGTGAAATGCATGGTGACGATTCGCTTGTCGTCGGCCTCGAGCCAGACGTCCTCTGGCGGTCCGAAGGCGGCATTGGCGTTCTGATATTTGGCGAAGGTGAAATAGTCGAATTCGGCGAGCGATTCGGCGTTGGTCTTGGCGAGCGGGGCGAGCTCCTCGCGGCTCGGCGGCTTGCCGTCCTTGCCGAGGCCCTGCAACGCGAAGGCCGAATACATCTCATCGAAGGTCCAGGCGTGGCGCACGCCTTTGATCTTGCCGTCCTGCGTGAACAGCACCTCGCTGCGCACGGCGACCCACACATGCGGATGCGCGGCGGCAGGAGCGGCGGCGAGCGTGGCGAGGATCGTCAGCGCAGCGAATCCAAATCTCATCGGCATAGGGGTTCTCGCCTCGGTCGGGCCGTGGCGCGGGGTTCGATCCAGCGAATCGCTCCCGTTCCGCGCGCCGTCCTGTAGTCGGGGAAGGCGGCGGAAACGGGGCCGGCGGGCCTGTTTCGACACCTTTTTCCGCGCTTGCGAAGGCTCGCTTGCTGGCCTTGCGCGTCGTGACGTATAATGTCACGTCCGACGCCGCCGAGACAAGCCGGGCGGGGGACGAGCCGGGCGAGGGGCTCGGGGGCTCCGTGGCGGCGGCGATCGCGGATGACGATCGTGGATGGAATACGGATTTACACGGATGAGGAGGACGGGAGTCTTTCCGCCGACGTGCAAATCCGCAATATGACTTCGAGAGCGCCCTGCGTGCGAGCTTTCGAGCGGGAACGCTTCATATGGAGAGCCGGCCGGCGCCTCTCTCCGTGACGATGACGTCGCGCGGCCCTGCGCGAGCGGGACTCCCTCCCCGCGAGGGCTTCGCGCCGAGCGAGGAGAGTATTCGAATGGCGGATAAAGTCGCCGGCGCGCTAGAATCCGGCTCCGCCTTCGGCGACGTCTCCCTCGCCGACCGTTTCGATCTCACCAAGACTCACGTGCTGCTCAACGGCACGCAGGCGATCGTGCGGCTCCTGCTGATGCAGAAGGAGATGGACCGTCGCGCCGGCCTGCGCACGGCGGGCTTCGTCTCCGGCTATCGCGGCTCGCCGCTCGGCGGCATGGACGCGCAGCTGCACAAGGCGAAGCCGCTCTTCGACAGAGACGACATTCTCTTCATGCCGGGCCTCAACGAGGATCTCGCCGCCACCGCAATATGGGGCGCGCAGCAGGCCGAGATGCGCGGCGAAGGCAAATATGACGGCGTCTTCTCGGTCTGGTACGGCAAGGGGCCGGGCGTCGACCGCTCCGGCGACGCGCTGCGCCATGTCAATCTCGCCGGCTCCTCGCGCAATGGCGGCGTGCTGGCGCTGATGGGCGACGACCATACGGCCGAATCCTCCACCACGGCGCATCAGTCCGAATATCATTTCGTCGATGTGATGATGCCGATCCTCTCGCCGGCCGGCGTGCAGGAGATTCTCGACTATGGCCTCATGGGCTTCGCGCTGTCGCGCTACGCCGGCGTCTGGGTCGGCCTGAAGCTCATCAAGGATACGGTCGAGTCGACCGCCTCCATCGACGGCTCGCTCGATCGCGTGCGTCCGGTCGCGCCGCTCGATTTTCCGATGCCGCCGGGCGGCCTCAACATTCGTCCGCGCGATCCCGTGCTGGCGCAGGAAGAGCGCATGCAGGAGAGCAAGCGCGACGCCATGCTCGCCTTCATCCGCGCCAATCGCCTCAACCGCATCATCACCTCCGGCGGCCCGAACGCCAAGATCGGCGTCATCACCCTGGGCAAGTCCTATCTCGACGTACGCCAGGCGATGGACGATCTCGGCATCGACGAGGTGAAGGCCAATGATTACGGCCTGCGCCTCTACAAGATCGCCTGTCCGTGGCCGCTCGAGCCGCAAGGGCTGCGCGAGTTCGTGCGCGGGCTCGATCTCGTCATCGTCGTCGAGGAGAAGCGCTCGCTCGTCGAGGTGCAATTGCGCGAGGAGCTCTATGGCTCGTCGCATCAGCCGATCTGCATCGGCAAGAAGGACGAGGCCGGCGAATGGCTGTTCCCGGTGAAGGGCTCGCTCGACGCCAATGACGTCGCCATCGCCATCGGCCGGCGTCTGTTGAATTCTGTTCGCTCCGATGATCTCGAGGAGCGCGTGCGCCGGCTCGAGCAGATGCAGGAGCGGCGCAAGGCGTTGACCGACGTCGGCGTGCGCGTGCCGCATTTTTGCTCCGGCTGCCCGCACAGCACCTCCACCCATGTGCCGGAGGGCATGCGCGCCTACACGGGCATTGGCTGCCATTATATGGCGCAATGGATGGATCGCTCGACCGAGGGCTACACGCATATGGGCGGCGAGGGCGCCAATTGGATCGGCGAGGCGCCCTTCTCGACGCGCGGCCATGTGTTCCAAAATCTCGGCGACGGCACCTACAATCATTCCGGCTCGCTCGCCATTCGCTTCGCCGTCGCGACCAAGACCAACATCACCTTCAAGATTCTCTTCAACGGCGTCGTCGCCATGACCGGCGGACAGGCGCATGAAGGCGAGCTGACCGTCGAGGCCATAGCGCATCAGGTGGCGGCGGAAGGCGTCGCGAGAATCGCGCTCGTCTCCGACGAGCCGCATAAATACGGCTCCGATATCCAATGGCCGCCGGGCCTCGGCATCTATCACCGCAACGTCATCAACAGCGTGCAGAGCGAACTCGCCGCGACGGATGGCGTCACCATTCTGATCTATGATCAGACCTGCGCGACGGAAAAGCGCCGCGGCCGCAAGCGCGGCGAATATCCCGACCCCGACGTGCGCGTCGTCATCAACGAGCTCGTCTGCGAGGGCTGCGGCGATTGCGGCCGCGCCTCCAATTGCGTGTCCGTGCAGCCGCTGGAGACGGAGTTCGGCCGCAAGCGCCGCATCGATCAGTCGAGCTGCAACAAGGATCTCTCCTGCCTCGAGGGCTTCTGCCCGAGCTTCGTCACCGTGCATGGCGCGCGCATGAAGAAAGCCGCGCCGACCAGCGAGACGCAATGTCCGCCGCCGCCCGAGCCCGTCGTGCCGCAGCTCGGCGCGACGCCCTACGGCGTGCTCGTCGCCGGCATCGGCGGGACGGGCGTGGTGACGGTCAGCGCCATTCTCGGCATGGCGGCGCATCTCGAGGGCAAGGGCGTCGGCGTCATCGACATGGCCGGCCTCGCGCAAAAGGGCGGGGCGGTCTATTGCCATGTGAAGATCGGCCGCACGCGCGCCGATGTTCATGCGATCCGCATCGCCGCGGGCGAGGCCGATCTCGTGCTCGGCTGCGATCTCGTCGTCGCCGGCGGCAAGCAGATTCTCGCGGCCATCGATCCGGCGCGCAGCCATGTCGTCGTCAACAGCGCCGAGGTGTTTCCCGGCGATTTCGAGCGCGATCCCGATTTCGTGCTGCCGGCGGCGCGCATAGAGCAGGCGATCCGCGGCGCCGCGGGCGAGCGCGTCGATTTCCTGAATGTGACGGAGCTGGCGCTGGCGCTGCTCGGCGATTCCATCGCGGCGAATATGTTCCTGCTCGGCTATGCGTGGCAGAAGGGCCTGCTGCCGCTCTCGGAAGCCGCGCTGCTGCGCGCGATCGCGCTGAATGGCGAAGCGGTGGCGATGAATCATTCCGCCTTCGCCTGGGGCCGCCGCGCCGCGCATGATCTGACGAGCGTCAGCGCTGTCGTTTCCTCGCTGCGCGAGCGCAATCCCGCGCGCGACGTCGCGCGCAGCCTGGAGGAGACGATCGAGCGTCGCGTCGCCTTTCTCACCGACTATCAGAACGCCTCTTACGCCGCGCGCTATCGTTCGAGAGTGGACGCGGTCGCGCGGCTCGAGAAGGAGCGCGTTCCCGGCATGAAGGAGCTGACCGAGGCGGTGGCGCGCGGCCTGTTCAAGCTGATGTCGGCCAAGGACGAGTTCGAGGTGGCGCGGCTCTACACGGACGGCTCTTTCCGGCGCCAGCTCGGCGAGATCTTCGAGGGCGACCTGCGCATGGAGCTGCATCTCGCGCCCAATCTGGTGGCGTTCCAGCGCAAGAACGACATCGGCGGCTCGCGCAAGATCACCTTCGGCCCGTGGATGTTCCATGTGCTGAAATGGCTGGCGCGCTTCAAAGGCCTGCGCGGCACGCTCCTCGATCCCTTCCGCCCGGACAGCGACCGTATCGCCGAGCGCAAGATGCTGGCCGATTATCAATTGCTGCTAGACGATATTCTGCCGCATCTTTCGCCCGCCAATCATGCGGCGGCGGTGGCGCTGGCGCGCGTGCCGGAGAAAATCCGCGGCTTCGGCCACATACGCGCGCGCAGCACGCAGGAGGCGCGCGCCGAGATCGAGCGACTCTACGGCGAATATCACGCGATCAGGTCGGATGTGAAACTGGCGGCGGAGTGAGCGAGCGTCGAGCGTCGCTGAAATAAGGGCGCGTCCCTTCTCCCGCTTGCGGGAGAAGGTGGCCCTCGCGTCAGCGAGGGTCGGATGAGGGCCCGTCCCACAGCGACGATCTCGAACGTCTCGCCGCGCCGCGAACCGCGGGCGCCCTCATCCGACCCCACTTCGTGGGGCCACCTTCTCCCACGAGTGGGAGAAGGAGACGCGCGTCGAGAGTTGCGGCTATAGGGCCGGATGCCCGTCCCTCACCGCACCCGCGTCCAATCCTCGCCGCCGCAGATATTCGTGCCATTCACGCAGCCTTCCAGGCGCAGCACTTTCTCGCTGCGCATGGCGAGGCTCGCGGCGTAATTCTGGCCGTCGCGCGCATTATAGATCGTGCCGGCCCAGTTATTGGCGCCATTGGGCTTCACGGTGAGGATCGGCAGGCCGAGCAGCTTGCGGCCGCGCTGCCGCGGATCGGGATTGTTCTCGTCGACGCCCGGGTCGGAGGTCCAGGCGATCTTGCCGCAAATGGCCTGGCCGCAGCGGGTGATCTGAATATGCGCGGTGCCGTCGGCGACCCGCCACTCGCCGATCGGATCGGCGAGCGCCGCGGTCGCGGCGACGGTAAAAATCGACGCGCAAATCCAGGACCGCTTCATTTCGAGCCTCCGTTTGAATTATCACGGGCGGGAGTATAGGGCTAAGCCATGCCTCAGACCAAGACGCCGGCCGCGGGGCCTCGCGCTGCGCCGCGGCAAAGGGCGGAGCCGATCCGGGCGCTCATCCTCGGCGGGACGAGCGAAGCGCGCGCGCTCGCGACCCGCGTCGCCGGCGATGCGCGCCTCCACGCCGTGGTCTCGCTCGCCGGCCGCACCAGCGCGCCGCTCGCCTCGCCGCTGCCGACGCGCATCGGCGGCTTCGGCGGCGTCGAGGGGCTGAAGCGCTATCTCACGGAAGAGCGCATCGACCGCGTGATCGACGCCACCCATCCTTTCGCGGCGCGTATGTCGGCCAATGCGCGGGCGGCCTGCGCGGCGGTGGGCGCGCCGCTGCTCGTCTACACGCGCGCGCCTTGGAGCCCTGTCGAGGGCGATCGCTGGAGAGAGGCGGCGGACAACGCCGGCGTCGTCGCCGCATTGGGCGCGGCGCCGCGGCGAGTGTTTCTCACCATCGGTCGTCTGGGCCTCGCGGATTTTCTTTGTGCGCCGCAGCATTTTTATCTGATCCGCACGATCGATCAGCCGTCGGAAAACGATCTACCGCCACGCCACCAATTGATCCTGGAGCGTGGTCCTTTCACAGTCGAGAGCGAATTGTCCCTGATGCGCGCGGCGAAGATCGACATCATCGTCTCGAAGAACAGCGGCGGCCGCGAGACCTACGCCAAGATCGAGGCGGCGCGCGCGCTCGGGCTCGACGTGGCGATGGTCACGCCGCCCGGCGGCGGCGAGGCCCGCGTGGTCCATGACGTCGAGGCGGCGGCGGCCTTTCTCTTTTGCGAGGCGCCATAGATGAGCGTCACTCTGATGTTTCAGGGCACGGGCTCGGATGTCGGCAAATCGCTGGTCGTCGCCGGTCTCGCGCGGGCGCTGGTGCGGCGGGGCTATCGCGTCGCGCCGTTCAAGCCGCAGAATATGTCGAACAACGCCGCGGTGACGGCGGACGGCGCCGAGATCGGCCGCGCCCAGGCGTTGCAGGCGCGCGCGGCGCGTCGCGAGCCGACGGCGGATATGAATCCCGTGCTGCTGAAGCCGCAGGGCGCCGCCGGCGCGCAAGTGGTGGTGCGCGGAAAGATCATCGGCTCGGCCCGCGCGCGCGAATATCAGCAATGGAAGGCGGGGCTCATGTCCGCCGTGCTGGAGAGCTATGAGCGGCTGCGCGCGACCGCCGATATCGTGCTCGTCGAAGGCGCCGGCAGCGCGGCGGAGATCAATCTGCGCGCCAATGACATCGCCAATATGGGCTTCGCGCGTCGTGTCGGCGCGCCGGTCGTGCTCGTCGGCGACATCGATCGCGGCGGCGTCATCGCGCAGCTCGTCGGCTGCAAGGTCGTGCTCGATCCGGAAGACGAAGCGCTGATCCGCGGCTTCATCGTCAATAAATTCCGTGGCGACCCCTCGCTGTTCGACGACGGGATGCGGTTCATCGCCGAGCGCACCGGCTGGCGCTCGCTCGGTCTCGCGCCCTTTTTTCCCGATGCGGCGCGGCTGCCGGCGGAGGACGCCTTCGGCCTGCGCGCCGCCGCGCCCGTCAGCGGGGAGGGCGAGCTGACGATCGTCGCGCCGCTGCTGCCCAATATCGCCAATTTCGACGATCTCGATCCGTTGCGCGCCGAGCCGGGCGTGCGCTTCGTGCTGGCGCGGCCGGGCGAGCCGCTGCCGGCCGAGGCGCGGCTCGTGATATTGCCGGGCTCCAAGGCCACGATCGCCGATCTCGCCGCCTTTCGCGAGGCGGGCTGGCATATCGACCTCGCCGCCCATATTCGCCGCGGCGGCCGGGTTTTCGGCATATGCGGCGGCTATCAGATGATGGGCCGCCGCATCGCCGATCCGCAGGGGCTCGAAGGCCCGCCCGGCGCGGTGGAGGGGCTCGGCCTGCTCGATATGGAGACGGTGTTCGAGACCGAGAAAGTGCTGAAGCAGGTGCGCGGCGCGACGGTCGCCGAGACTATTCCTTTCTATGGCTATGAAATGCACGCCGGCCGCACCGAAGGGCCCGATTGCGCGCGGCCGCTGCTGCGTTTCGAGGATGGGCGTCTCGATGGCGCCGCTTCCGCGGACGGGCGTTGCGCCGGCGTCTATGTGCATGGGTTCTTCGCCGACGATGCGCTGCGCGCCGCCTTTCTGCGCGACCATGGCGCCGGCGCCGCGGATTATTCCTATGAGCAGTCGATCGAGGCGACGCTGGACGGCCTCGCCGAGCATTTCGAGCGTCATTTGGACGTCGACGGGCTTTTGGAGCTGGCGCAATGAGCGAAGCGCTCATTCTCCACGGCGGCCGGCTCGATCTGGCGCGGGCGCGTTTTCCGCAGGCGCCGGAGCCCTGGATCGATCTCTCGACCGGCGTCAGCCCCTGTCCCTATCCGTTTCCGCCCCTCGCCGCCGAGGTCTTCACCCGCCTGCCGGACGTCGCCGCGCTGGCGGAATTGGAGCGGATCGTCGCTCGCGCCTACCGCGCCGGGCCGCAGGCGCATGTCGTCGCGGGGGCGGGGACGCAGGCCTTCATCCAATGGCTGCCGCGCATCCGGCCGGCGGCGCGGGTCGCCGTGCTCGGCCTCACTTATGAGGAGCACGCCGCCGCCTGGCGCGCCGCCGGCGCCAGCGTCGCCCGCGTCGCGACGCTCGAGGAGGTGGCGGCCGCCGAGATCGGCGTCGTCGTCAATCCCAATAATCCCGATGGTCGCCTCGCGCCGGCCGCGCGCCTCGCCGAGACGGCCCGGCGCATGGCGGCGACCGGCGGCGCGCTCATCGTCGACGAGGCCTTCGCCGATTTTCTTCCCCCCGAGGCGAGCCTCGCGCCGCTCGCCGGCGCGCCGGGGCTCATCGTGCTGCGCTCCTTCGGCAAGGCCTATGGGCTGCCGGGCGTGCGGCTGGGCTTCGCGCTTTGCGGAGCGGAGCCGGCGGCGCGGCTGCGGGCGACGCTCGGACCCTGGAGCGTCGGCGGCCCGGCGCTGGCGATCGGCGCCGCCGCGCTCGCCGATCCGGCCTGGCTCGCGGCCCGCGGCGCAGCGCTCGCGGCGGAGGCCGCCCGGCTCGATGCGGCTCTGGTCGCGGCGGGCTTCGAGATCGTCGGCGGGGTCGCGCTGTTTCGCCTCGCGCGCCATGCGGCGGCGGATCGATGGTTTGCGCATCTCGCCCGGAGCGGCATATTGACGCGAATGTTCGGCGAACGGCCGGATTGGCTTCGGTTCGGCCTGCCGGCGACGCGAGCGGCCTGGGAGCGGCTCGAGCGAGCCTTGGAGAGCGGACGAGATGGCCTCACAGCCGGCGAATGATCCCGAGGCGGCGCTCGTCGCCAGCGCGCCCTTCTCCGCGGAGGAGCGCGCCGCGGTCTATCGCGCCATCCACACCCGCCGCGACGTTCGCGACGAATTCCTGCCCGACGAATTGTCGGAGGAGGCGGTGATGCGGCTGCTCGACGCGGCGCATCATGCGCCCTCGGTCGGCTTCATGCAGCCGTGGAATTTCCTGCTGATCCGCGACGTCGCGCTGCGCGGGGCGGTCCACGCCGCCTTCGAGCGCGCCGCCGCGGCCGAGGAGGCGCTGCTGCCGCCGGAGCGCCGCGCGCCCTATCGAAGCTTGAAGCTTCAGGGAATTTTGAAGGCGCCGCTGAATGTCTGCATCACCTGCGACCGCGCGCGGCAGGGGTCGACCGGCCTCGGCCGCACCCAGCAGCCGGAGGCCGATCTCCTGTCCACCGCCTGCGCGGTGCAGAATTTCTGGCTGGCGGCGCGGGCGGAAGGGATCGGCGTCGGCTGGGTCAGCATATTGCGCGAGCAGGATTTGCGCGAAATTTTCGGCATTCCGCCCGAGATCGCCATTGTCGCCTATCTCTGCGTCGGCCGCGTCGCGCAATCCTATGCGCGACCGGAGCTCGAAATCCGGCAATGGGCGAAACGTCTGCCGCTCGAGGAATTGATCTTCTCCGACCAGTGGGGAAAACACGCTAATAATTCCAATGGTTGACTCGGTTACAAAAACTACAAGATTTTGTGATTTTTCTACCCCCTGCGAAGCGCTCGACTTTTTGACCTTCCTTTGAAGGTCTCTATAGTGGGCGCGAGGCGCAGGGGCGGATGCGCCGCAACGGGGCCATAGTTCCGCCCGCGGTATGTGTCTTGCTTGCCTTTTGGCCGGCAATCGTGGGGTCGGATTTATGAAACCAGCAGATTACGAGCTCGTTTACGACAAGACCCTTCCACTTTCGAACACGACGACGCTCACCGTCGCGGAAGTTCCCGATCGGCTCGAAGATCTTCTTCATTTGCTCGGCGAGGCGATGATCGGCGGCTTCGGCAATCATGCCCGGCTGACCGAGATCCATCTGCCGATGGCGCGTTTCCCACAAATGGACTCCAAATTCTGGCATATTCCGGTCGAGGATTGCGGCGCGCATCCGGTGCTGCGGCTGTTCTTCGAGACGCAGAGCGATTTCACGCATTAGAGCGCTGTCCGATCGAACGGAAACGTTCGATCGATCGGAATTCGCGCTAGAGAAGCAATGTTGGACCGCCGGCCTTCAGGCTCGCGGTCACTAGCGCGCGAGCGCTTTCACAGTCATTCCGCCGACTGCGGCGTCATGGCCTGCGCTTCGGCCGGCGCTTCGGCGGCCCGCCGTCCGTGTCGGCGCTCGAGCTTGCTCATCAGCAGATAGATGACCGGCGTCGTGTAGAGCGTCAGCAGCTGGCTGAGCAGCAGCCCGCCGACGATGGTGACGCCGAGCGGACGCCGCATTTCCGCGCCGACGCCGCCGGCGAAGGCGAGCGGCAGAGCGCCCAGCATGGCGGCGAGCGTCGTCATTAAAATCGGCCGGAAGCGCTCCACCGCCGCCTCCAGCGCCGCATCCCGGACCGAGAAGCCCTTCTCGCGCTCGGCGTGCAGGGCGAAGTCGACGAGCATGATGCCGTTCTTCTTGACGATGCCGATGAGCAGCAGAATGCCGATGAAGGCGATCAGCGTGAATTCCGTGCCGAAGGCCTCGAGCGCCAGCAGCGCGCCGAGCCCGGCCGAGGGCAGGGTGGAGATGATCGTCACCGGATGGGCGAGGCTCTCATAGAGCACGCCGAGAATGATGTAGACGGCCAGCAGCGCGGCGAGGATCAGCCAGGCCATTCCCGAGGAGAGCTTGCGGAAATCCTTGGCGTCGCCCGCGAAATCGGCCTGCACGCCATTGGGGAGCTGCATTTCGTCGGTCGCCGCGAGAACGGCGCTGCTGGCGGCGTCCAGCGTATGGCCGGGCGCGATGTTGAAGGTGATCGTCGCGGCCGGCTGCACGCCTTGATGATTGACGACGAGCGGCATGGTTCCGCGCTCAATGCGGGCGACGGCGGTGAGCGGAACCTGGCTTCCGTCGCTGGCGGAGACATAGAGGCCGGAGAGATCGCGCGGATCGCGCTGGCGCGACAACGGCGCCTCGACGACGACGCGATATTGGTTGCGCTGGGTGTAGATGATCGAATCCTGACGCTGGCCGAAGGAGCTGTTGAGCGCCGCGTCGATCGCCTGAATCGGCACGCCCATGCGCGAGGCGGCGGTGCGGTCGATGACGACATTGGCCTTCAGCGCGCCCTGCTGCCGATCGGTGGTGACGTCGGCGAGATCCGGCAGGCGCTTGAGCCGGGCGAGCAGCTTGGGCGTCCATTCCTCGAGCTCGTCGACCGAGCTGGCCGTGATCGTGTATTGATATTGCGCCTTGCTCTGGCGTCCGCCGGACCGCAGATCCTGCGACGGCGCCATATAGACGGCGAGGCCGGCGATCTTGCCGAACTCCTTGCGCAGGCGCGCCAGCACCTCGAAGCTCGACGCCTTGCGCTCGGTCGCGGGCTTCAGCGCCAGAAACAGCCGGCCCTGATTGCCCGCCATGCTCAAATTGGACCCGATAAAGGAGCCGACATTGACGACGTCCGGATCGGCGGCGGCGATGGCCGCGGCCTTTTTCTGCAGCGCGACCATGTCGGTGAAGGAGATATCCGCCGAGGCTTCGGTCGTGCCGTTGAGCAGGCCGATGTCGTCTTGCGGCAGATTGCCCTTGGGGACCGAGGCGTAGAGGTGGACGGTGCAGGCGATCGTCAGCACGATGGCGACGAGCGTCGCCCAGGGATGGTCGACGACGGGCGCGAGGCTGCGTGAATAGAGTCCGACGAGCCGCGCCAGCGCGCCCTCGACCAGAGTGTCGAAACGCGAGGGCGTCTCGCGCTTCGGCGACGGCAGATGCGCGCAGATCATCGGCGTGACGGTCAGCGAGACGACCGTCGAGATGACGATGGCGAAGGTGAGGGTGAAGGCGAATTCGCGCAGCAGCCGCCCGACGACGCCGTCCATCAGCAGCAGCGGAATGAACACGGCGATCAGCGACAGGCTGATCGACACCACGGTGAAGCCGATCTGCTTCGCGCCGACGAGGGACGCCTCCATCCGCCCCATGCCGCGCTCGACATTGGACTCGATGTTCTCGATCATGACGATGGCGTCGTCGATGACGAAGCCGACGGCGATGGTGAGCGCCATCAACGACAGATTGTCGATCGAAAATCCCGCGACCCACATGGCGGCGCAGGAGCCGACGAGCGACAGCGGCACCGTCACCACCGCGGCGAAGACCGGCGTGGCGCGGCGCAGAAAGACGAACACCACCGCCATCACCAGAGCGACGGAGACGAGCAGAGTGTTCTGAATCTCCGAGACGCTCGCGCGGATCGTCTGGGTGCGGTCGGAGAGGATCGAAACGTCGACGCCGCTCGGAATCCATTTCTGCAGCTCGGGCAGCAGCGCCTTCACCTGATCGACCATGGCGATCACATTGGCCTTGGGCTGCCGCGTCACGATGATGAGGACCGCCGGCTTGCCGTTGAACCATCCGGCCGCCAGCCGATTGCGCACGCCGCGCTCGACCGTGGCGATGTCGCCGAGCCTGACCACGGCGTCATTGGCCGCCGAGACGACGACGTCGCGAAAGTCCCGCGGAGTGGAAAGCTGGTCGCTGGCTCCGATCGTCCGGCCGAGCTCGTCGCCATTCAGCGCGCCGAGCGGGGCGAGCACATTTGCGGTGGTGATGGCGTTCGCCACCGCGTCGACGCCGAGGCCTATGGCGGCGAGGCGCGCCGTATCGATCTGCACGCGGATCGCCGGCTGCTCGGCGCCGGCGATGCGCACCTCGGCGACGCCGGGCACTTGCGAGATGCGCTGGGCGATGACCGTATCGGCGGCGTCGAATATGGCGCTGGTCGGCAGCGTCTCCGAGGTCAGCGCGAGCACGATGGAGGGCACTGTCGCCTGGCTCGCCTTGCGGAAGGTCGGCAGGATCGGCAGATCGGTGGGCAGGTCGGTCGCCGCGGCGTTGATCGCCGCCTGCACGTCGCGCGCCGCGGAGTCGATGTTTCGGTTGAGGTCGAATTGCGCGACGATCTGCGTCTGGCCGAGCGAGCTCACCGAGGTGAGCTCGGTGACGCCCGATATTCCCGAGAGGCGGCGCTCCAGCGGCGCGGCGACGGAGGCGGCCATCGTGGCCGGATCGGCGCCCGGCCGCGCCGCCACGACGCCGATCGCCGGAAAATCGATCGCCGGCAGGCTCGCGACCGGCAGGAAGAAATAGGCGACGGCCCCCACCAGAAACAGCGCGACGGCGAGCAGGCTCGTGCCGATCGGCCGCCGGATGAAGGGCGCGGAGATGTTCATGGCGTCAGCGCTCGATCGGCGCGCGGTCGAGATCGTTTTGCGCAGCCGCCGCCGTATTTCTTGTCCCCGCTCGCGGGGAGACGGCGAGGATGAGGGGCCTGCTCCCTGCTCGCAGGGAGACGGTGAGGATCCTGGCCCGCTTTCCGTTGCAGGCTCATGCCGCGAGCCTCTCACCCCGACTCTCACCCCGCAGGCGGGGAGAGGGAGAAATGGCGCCTGATCCCATCACTCCGCCGCCTCCTTGCGCTCGGAGGGGGCGTCGGGCGCGGCCGGCCGCGGCCGCGGCGACGCCGCCCCGTGCAGCAGATCGCGCAGCCGCGCGCGCAGCCGGTCGACCGCGAGATAGATGACCGGCGTCGTGTAGAGCGTCAGCAGCTGCGACATCACCAGGCCGCCGATGATCGACACGCCGAGCGGGATGCGCAG
The DNA here is from genome assembly GCF_036560965.1 of Methylosinus sp. Classification (NCBI taxonomy): domain Bacteria; kingdom Pseudomonadati; phylum Pseudomonadota; class Alphaproteobacteria; order Hyphomicrobiales; family Methylocystaceae; genus Methylosinus; species Methylosinus sp. The sequence continues at coordinate 40,145 of NZ_DATBQF010000008.1, forward strand.
CTCGCTGCCGGGGCCGGTCGCCAGCGCCAGCGGCAGCGCGCCGAGCAGCGCGGCCAGCGTCGTCATCATGATCGGCCGGAAGCGCAGCCGGCAGGCGCGCACGATCGAGTCGAAGGGCGCGAGTCCGTCGTTCTTCTCCGCCTCCAGCGCGAAGTCGATCATCATGATGGCGTTCTTCTTGACGATGCCCATCAGCAGCACGACGCCGATCAACGCCACCAGAGACATGTCGAGCCCGGTCGCCATCAGCGCCAGCAGCGCGCCGACGCCGGCCGAGGGCAGCGTCGTCAGCACGGTGAAGGGATGCGCATAGCTCTCATAGAGCACGCCCAGCACGACATAGATGGCGATCGCCGCGGCGAGAATGAGCCAGGGCTCGCTGGCGAGCGATTTGCGGAATTCCGCCGCATCGGCGCTGAACAGGCCGATGATGGAGGAGGGCAGGCCGATCTCGCGCTCGGTGCGCGCGATCGCCTCCACCGCATCGCCGAGCGCGGCCGTGGGCGCGAGATCGAAGCTGATCGTCGCCGCCGGAAACTGCTCCTGATGGGCGACGGCGAGCGGCGCGGTGGTCTGCTCCACCGAGACGAAGGTCGAGATCGGCGTCTGCGGGCCGCCGCCGGCCGGCGCGACATAGAGCTTGTCGAGCGCCGTGGGATCGCGCTGATATTGCGGCGCCGCCTCCAATATCACGCGATATTGGTTGGACTGGGCGTAGATGGTCGAGATCTGCCGCTGGCTGAAAGCGTCGTTCAGCGTGTCGTCGACATTCTGCGCGGTGATGCCGAGCCGCCCCATCAGCTCGCGATCGATGTGCAGAAAGGTGCGCAGGCCGCCGTTCTGCGTCTCGGCGGCGACATTGCGGAACACGCCGTCGCGGCGAATCGCGTCGATGAGCTTTTGCGACCACTCCTGCAGCTCGACCTGATCCGGCGCGGTCAGCGTGTATTGATATTGCGAGCGGCTGGCGCGCGTCGTGATCTGAATGTCCTGCACCGGCTCGATAAAGACGGCCGCGCCCGGAATGCTCTCGGCCGCCTTCTTCAGCCGCTCGGCGAGCACATCGGCGCCGATGCTGCGCACGTCGCGTCCGCGCAGCGTGACCGACATATGGCCGACATTGGTGGTGGCGTTGAGCGGGCCGACGCCGAGCACCGAGACCGTCCCCGTCGCCTCCGGCTCGGCCTCGAAGATTTTCGAGACCTCGGCCTGTAGCTTCGTCAGCGTCTCGAAGGAGACGTCGGGCGAGGCTTCCAGAACGACATTGAGCAGGCTCGTGTCCTGGCGCGGCAGGAAGCCCTTGGGGATGAAGGCGTAGAGCGCGATGGTGAGCGCCAGAGTGCCGAAGGTCAGCGCCAGCATCAGCTTCTGCCGGCCGAGCGCTATGGCGAGCGTCCTGGCGTAGAATTCGTCGAGCCAGGCGGAAAAGCCGCCGGCCGCCGGCTCGTGCGCCCCGGGTCCGGCTCCCGCTCCCCCTCCCGCTCCATGCGCGGCGGGCTTCAGCAGCTTGGCGCAGAGCATCGGCGTCAGCGTGAGCGAGATGATCGCCGAGACGACGACCTGCGCGGTGAGCGTCAGCGCGAATTCGCGGAACATGCGGCCGACGAGGCCGGTCATGAACAAAAGCGGAATGAACACCGCGACCAGCGAGACGGTGAGCGAGATCACCGTGAAGGCGATCTCCCGCGCGCCGTCCAGCGCGGCGCGATGCGGCGTCTTGCCGAGCTCTATGTTGCGGACGATGTTCTCGATCATCACGATGGCGTCGTCGACGACGAAGCCGGCGCCGATGGTCAGCGCCATCAGCGACAGATTGTCGAGCGAGAAGCCGGCCAGCGACATCAGCGCGAAAGTGGCGATGATCGACAGCGGCAGGCTGACGCCGGCGATCACCGTCGCCCGCCAGCTGCGCAGGAACACCAGCACCACCAGAATCACCAGCCCGGTGGCCAGCGCCAGGGTGAGCTCCACATCCTCGATCGAGGCGCGGATCGTCTGGGTGCGGTCGTTGACGACGTCGAGCGACATGCCCTTGGGCAGAGCGCGCTTGATGTCGGGCAGCTCCTTGTGGAGCTGATCCACCGTGCTGATGATATTGGCGCCCGGCTGGCGCTGCACGTCGAGGATGATCGCCGGCTCGCCGCGATACCAGCCGCCGACCCGCGCATTCTCCAGCCCGTCGAGCACGGTCGCCACATCGCGCAGCATGATCGGCGCGCCATTGCGATAGGCGACGACGACGGTCTCGAATTGCCGCGCCGCCTGCAATTGGTCGTTGGCGTCGAGCGTGTAGGATTGGTGGAGGCCGTCGAGCGAGCCCTTGGCGCCGGCGACATTGGCGCCGGCGACGGCGGCGCGCAAATCCTCCATGCTCATGCGATTGGCGGCGAGCCGGGCGAGATCGGCCTGGATGCGCACCGCCGGGCGCACGCCGCCTTCCACCGCCACATGGCCGACGCCCGGCACTTCCGAGAGACGCGGCGCGATCAGCGTGTCGGCGACGTCGCTCAATTGCCGCATGGTCGCCGTGTTGGAGCGCAGCGTCAGCGTGACCACCGGCGTATCGGCCGGATTGACCTTCGCATAGACCGGCGGATAGGGCAGGTTGCGCGGCAGCGTCGAGGCGGCGGCGTTGATCGCCGACTGCACGTCCTGCGCCGCCGCGTCGATGTCGCGGTCGAGCTCGAATTGCAGCGTGATCTGCGACAGGCCGAAGGCGCTCTGCGACGACATCGTCTGCAGCGAGGGGATCTGCCCGAACTGGCGCTCGAGCGACGCCGTCACCAGCGCCGCCATCGTGTCGGGATTGGCGCCCGGCAATTGCGTCGTGACCTGTATGGTCGGGAAATCGACCTGCGGCAGCGGCGAGATCGACAGGCGCGCATAGCCCAATAGGCCGAACAACAGCACGGCGAAGCTCAGCAGCGACGTCGCCACCGGCCGTTCGATGAAGGGCGTCGACACGCTCATCTGCGCGTCACCTCTTTTGCGGCGTGCCGTCGCCGTCGCCGCGCTTTTCGCCGCCGGCCTCGCGTTTGCGGTCCTTGCGTGGTCGCGCTGCGGCGTCCGCCGCGCCTGCGCCGTGATCGGCCGTGGGCTCGATCACCCGCACCTGCGAGCCGTCGACGAGCCGCGAGAAGCCGGTCGTCGCGACCTTCTCGCCCACCTCGAGACCGGAGGCGACGACGGCCTGAACCTCGTCCTGACGTCCGACCGTGACCGGCCTCATGGAGACGGTCTCGTCCTCGTTCAGCACATAGACGAAGGCGCCGTTGGGGCCGCGCTGAATGGCCGAGCTCGGCGCCACCCGCGCGCCATTGAGCACGTCGACCGTCAACCGAACGTTGACGAACTGGCCGGGCCACAGCACCAGCCCTTTATTTTCGAAGGTCGCCTTGATCTTCACCGTGCCGGTCGTCTGATCGATCTGATTGTCGATCACCGTCACCACGCCGCTGTCGAGCAGGCTGGAATTGTCCGAGCCGAGCGCCGCCGCCGGCGCGGGCGCGCGCGCCTGCGCCTTCTGCACCGCCGGCAGAAACTGCTGCGGCACGGTGAAGACGACATAGATCGGCTGGAGCTGCGTGATGACGACGATGCCGGTCGTATCCGCGCTGTGCAAAATATTGCCGACGTCGACGAGCCTGATGCCGGTGCGGCCGTCGATCGGCGAGCGGATGGTGGCGTAGTCCAGTGTCGCCTTGGCGTTGTCGATCGCGCCCTGATCGGAGCGGATCTGCGCCTCGAGCTGGGCGACCAGCGACTCCTGGGTCGCATATTGCTGCTGCGAGCCGAAATTGCTCACCGCGAGCTTCTTATAGCGCGTCACATCGACGCGGGCGTTGGCGAGATTGGCCTCGTCCTGCGCTTTTTTGGCGACAGCCTGATCATAGGCGGCCTGATAGAGCGTCGGATCGATGAGCGCGACAATGTCGCCCTTCTTGACGTTCTGCCCCTCGTCGAAGCCGAGCTTGATCAGCCGTCCGTCGACCTGCGTGCGCGCTGTGACCGTGTTGAGCGCCTGCGCCGTGCCGACGGCGTCGATCGTCACCGGCACGTCGGCGACGCGCACCGGCGTCGCCGTGATGGAGATCGGCCCGTCGAAGCCGCGGCGGCGCCCGTCGCGCTTGCCGGCCGCCGAGGAGGCGGCGGAGTCGCTCGCTCCATCCGCGCCGAGGAGCAAGGGGCGGACGACGTAATAGCCGGCCGCCAGCGCGGCGAGCGCCGCCAGGCCGACGAGCGGCGACGGCCGCCGTGCGCGCCATCCGGCGGGCAAAGAGAGGGGCAGCTTCACGGCCAGGGGCCTTTTTCTGATTCATAGGCGCTGTCTTCGGCGGCGATCTCGAGCGCGCGGGTCGTTCCCGACCAGCCGCCGCCGAGCGCCTGATAGAGGCTCGTCGCCGCCTGAAAATAGGCGAGCCGCACCACGGCCACCGCATCCTCGGTCTGGAACAAGGTCGTCTCCGTCGTCGACAGCGTGATGATGTCGATCGTGCCCTCGCGGAGCCGCGCCTCGGCGACCTCATAGGCCCGCCGCGCCGCCGCCGCCGCCTCGCCCTGGAGCTTCAACTGCCGAGACGTCTCTTGTATGGCGATGAGCGCATTTTCGACGTCGGAGAAGGCCGTCAAAATCTGTTTTTTGTAATTCTGCGCCAGCTCGGCGAATTTGCCCTGCTGCAGCAGATACTGGCCTTGCAGATTATAGCCGTCGAAAAGCGGCTGCGTCAGATTGCCGGCGATCTGCCAGGCGATCGCCTCCGGGCGGAACAGCGTCCGCAGCGCGACGCTCTGCACGCCGTAATAGCCGGTGATCTGAATCGACGGGAAGAAGGCGGCGCGCGCCTGCAGCACCGAGAATTCGGAGGATTCGAGCTTGGCCTCGGCCTCGGCCACGTCCGGGCGGCGCAGCAGCAGCTCGGAGGGCAGGCCGGGCGAGACCTTGGGGAAGCGCAATCGGGTGAGCGAGCCGCCCTTGATGATGGCGCTCTCGGGCGCGACGCCGAGCAGGACCGCGAGCGTGTTCTTCGTCTGGCGCAGCGTCTGCTCCAGCGGCGGCACCGAGGCGCGCTGCTGGGCGACCACCGAATCCTGCTGCGAGAAATCGAGCGCGGTCGCGGTGCCGACGTCGAGCCGCGCCTTGATCGCCCTCAGCACGGTCTCGGCGATCTTGATGTTGTTCTTGGCGATGCGCAGCCGGTCTTCCGCCGTCAGCACCTGGAAATAGCCGTTCACCACCGAGGCGATGGTGGATATCTCCACCACGTCGCGATCGAAGCGGCTCGCATTGGCCAGCAGCCGGGCGGCGTTGGAGGCGTCCTGATTCTTGCCCCAGAAGTCGATCTCATAGCTCGCATTGAGCTGCGTCTGGAAGAAATTGGCGCGCCGCGTGCGCACGTTCGCGGAGCTCGCCGCGCCGGTCGTGGTGGTGGCGTCGGTGGAGGCGCTGGTGCTGGTGGCGCTGGTGATCGTCGCCGGCGTCTGCGTGCGCCGGGCGATGTCGTTCATCGTCATGACGGGCCAGAGCGGCGAGCTGTTGACGCGCGCCTGCGCATCCGCCTGCTGAATGCGCGCCACGGCCGCGGCAATGTCGAGATTTTGCTCGAGCGCCCTCGCGACGAGGCCGCTCAGCTCCGGCGAGCCGAAGGCCTGCGACCATTCCCGGGCCGCGCGAATCGGCGGGGCCGAGCGCGCCGGCCGGATGGCTTTGAAGGCGGGCGGGGCTTCGACGGTGGCGTCCGGCTTCTCCCAATCCAGCACGCATCCGGAAAGGGCGGTCGCGGCCGCGAGCGCCGCAGCGCGACCGAGGAGCAGAGGCGGCCGTGGTCGTCGTCTCAGAGGCAAGGGAACAATTCCGTTCTATCCGCATCCTCGCGCCCGGGTGCGGGCGCGCGGCCCAGGGAGAGGGCCTAGACCAATGAGCGCCGCCATCATAGCGGGCGCGCGAATTTTCCACTTCCGATCGTCGATTCAGGGGTCGCGAGGGCGGCGGCGGGAGAGCCGTCGAAAAACCTCCGATCCGCCGCTGCGGCTTGGTTCGACCCTGCGAGGGCGGGCCTTTATGGTCAAGTTACGGATTGTTAATACGTCGCCGCGGCGTCGGCGTCTTTTGCGACGGCGCCGGCTCGGCCGACACCTTGCTCCAGCTTTCGCTCTGACACAAGAAGGCGATCAGGCAGCCGGTGAGCGTGAGCTGAGTCGGACTTTCCAATGTGATGATCCCGATATAGATCTTGCCGTTCTCGGGATTGTAGAGATCGCCCTTCCAGCGATTGGGCTCGGTCCTCGCGGCGTGTCGCAGGATCAGCATCGGCTGCTGGCCGGGCGGGGGCGGCGGAAACACGCCGCGCGCGCAGAGCTTGCCGTCGCAGTCGAAGAATTCGAGCTTCTGCTGATGGCCGCCGCGCATCCAGACGCCATAGATCGGCTCCGCCGCCACAGTGGCCGCGGCGGGCTCGGGCGTGACCGGCGCGGCCGCCGCGTCGCAGGCGACCGATAGACCGAGAAGCAGAGAAAAAGCCGCTTTGATCATGGGTCAGGACCCTATCACGCCACGCGACGGCTGCACAGGCGACGGCGGCGGAGCCGAGCCGCTCGGTCCCTCCGCCAGCGCCTTCGCCTGCGCCTCTTCGGCCAGCTCCTGTCGCGGCGGGCCGAGGAAGGCGGGCACGATGATGAAGGCCGCCAGCAGCGTGAAGAACAAGGAGATCGCCAGCAGCGCCCCCATGCTGGCGGTGCCGGGATGGCTCGACAGGAACAGGCTGCCGAAGGCGGTTCCGGTGGTCAGTGCGCTGAAGAAGATCGCGCGCGTCAGGCTCGAGGCGAGCATGTCGGAGACGCCTTTGCGCCAGGCGATCACATAATAGATGTGGAAGGCGACGCCGACGCCGAACATCAGCGGCAGCGCGATGATATTGGCGAAATTGAGCGACATGCCGAGGAGGTCGGCCGCCTCGAGGCTCATGATTCCGGCGAGCACCAGCGGCCCCAGTGTGAGCGCGACGTCGCTCGCCCGCCGCAGCGCGACGACCAGGATGAGGAAGATGGCGACGAAGGCGAGCACGCCCGCCTGAAGAAAGGCGTCGACGACGGTCTTGCCGGCCTCGGCGACGATCACCGGCGGGCCGCCGGCGTCGGGGGCGAGCGTCTGCACCGCCTCGGCGAAGCGGGTCATCACCTCGCGGTCGTTGCTGTCGCCCTTGGGCGTCACCTCGACGCGCACCGCGCCGTCGGCCGATATCCATTCGGAGCGCAGATCCTCGGGCAGCGACGCCGGCGTTATCTTGTGGACGGCGAGCGCCTTGCGCAGGTCGCCGAGCAGGCGGTCGAGATCGGAGAGGGCGGCGGCCTGCGCCGCTTTGCGAATCTCGGGGGTCGCCTTGACCAGCGCATCCAGCGAATCGGCGAAGCGGACGAGGCCCGGCGGCGCCTTGGGCGCGGCTCCCGCCTTGCGAATCGTCTTGGCGGCGCGCGCGAGGGCCTTTTTCGTCTCCTCGTCGGTGGGCGCGGGCTTCGGCGTCGGGTCGAGCACTTTGCGCAGCTGATTGGCGGCGTTCTCGAGAATCGGCAGCTTCTCGTCTTGATCGGCCGGGATCAGCGAGTCGACGGTGGTGACGTGATCGACCTCGGGCAGCGCGGCGACCTTCTCGGCGAGCTCCTGGGCCGCCGGAACCGAGGCGACGAGAATCTCGATCTTATTCGGGGCCGTCTGCGGATTTTTCGACAGATCGAGGAAGGTCGCGACCGATTCGACGCTCTGGTCGCGCAGATTCATCGGATTGGAGTCGAATTTCAGATGCAGCAGGAACGGCGCGCCGGCGAGCACGACGATCGCCGTCGCCAGCAGCACGAGCTTGCGATGGCCGGCGATCCAATGGTCGACGCTGGCCAGCGAGGCCGTCTGCACCGGGGTCGCCTCGGCCTTGGGGCCGAGAATGCGGATCAGCGCCGGCAGGAAGGTGAGCGTCGCGAGATAGGCGATGATCATGCCGACGCCGGCGATGAGGCCGAGCTCGGCGACGCCGCGAAACTCCGTCGGCAGAAAGCAGAAGAAGCCGGCGAGCAGCGAGACCGCGGCCAGCGTCAGCGACCAGCCGATGCCGCGCGTCGCCGCCAGCAGGGCCTGGGGCAGATCGTCGGTATTGTGGCGCTCCTCCCGGTAGCGGGTGGTGAATTGAATGCCGAAATCGACGCCGAGGCCGATGAACAGCACGGCGAAGGCGACCGAGATGAGGTTGAAGCGGCCGATGAGCGCTATGCCGAGGCCGGACGTCATCGCGAGGCCGGCGATGATGGTGAGGAGCACGGCGAAGATGAGCCGCGCGGAGCGCAGCGCCGCCCATAGGATGAGCGTGACCACGGCGAGCGTCGCCGACACGTTCAAGCCGGTGTTCTCGGCGACGGTGGCGAACTCCTCGTCGGCGAGCGGCACCTGGCCGGTGAGGCGCACGGTCACGCCCTCGGCCGGAACGAGGCCGAGCGATTTGGCCGTGTCGCGGATGGTCTGCACCGCCTCATGGCCGGGCTCGAGCGCGGAATAGTCGATGATCGGCTTGACCAGCACGATGCGGCGCGGCTCGGCGCTGGGGCCGACCGAGAGCGCCTCCGGCTCGCGGCCGCCGGCCAAAAGCTTCTCCCAGGACACTTTGGCCGGCTTGCCGGCGAGCACGGCGTCGAAAGCGTCGGTGAAATTGTCGAGCCCCTTGGCGAAGGCGGCGACGCCGCGCTCGCTCGAGCCCACCTGCTTCAGGCCGAACAGCAGCGCCTCGGACAGGCCGCGCAGGCTCGGGTCCTCGGCCAGCGGCTGCAAAAATTCGCGCTGCGCGACCAGCGAATTCATGTCGCGGCGGATTTCCTCGACGCCGAGAAAGAGGATGCCGTTGTCGCGGAAATATTGGTTGTCGTCGGGCCGCCAGACGCGCGAGATGAGCGGCTTGCCGGTCAGCGCGTCGCGCAGCGCGTCGGCGCTCTTTTCCGCCTGCTCGCTGGTCTTGGCGTCGATGACCGCCACAATGATGTCGTCGATTTGCGGAAAGGCTTTGTAGAGCCGCGTCTCATTGGCGCGCCAGGGAACCTCGGGCGAGAAGAGATGGGCCGTATCCGTATCGATAGCGAAACGCGTGGCGGTCAGATAGGCGCCGGCGACGGTGAGCGCGAGCGTGACAATGACGACCGTCCAGGGCCTGCGCAAACACCAGGCCACGAGCTTTTCCAACATCAAGGGTCCTCGAATGGTTCGATGCGACGGCGGCGCGGGCGAGCGCCCGTTTCGAGCGAGGGCTCGGGCTCCGGCTCGGGCGCATCGTCAGAAGTCGCTGGCTATTCCTTTGCTTTCCCAGTCGCCGTAGCGAGCCGGATCGAGCCCGCCGCGGCCGCCGAGCTCGCGCGCCGGCGAGCCGGGCTCGCAAGCGGCGCGGCGGCGTTCCTCGGCCTCCGCGAGCGCGCGCAGGGCCGCGGGCGGCGGCGGGGCGCGCTCTGGCGCGGCGTCGTCTCGGTGTTTTTCCGCTTCCGTCATCGGTCCTCCCTCACCGCGCTGTCACACTCGCCTCGGGTCAGCCCCGTATGTGATATAAACGACGATTCGATCCGCGTCGAAGGTGTGAATGAGCGACCATAAACCATTATCGGCCAAGGCCAAGGCGAGAGCCGGCTTCCTGCCCGCCGACGCCGCGCGGGAGGCCGAGGCCGCCCAGGTCCCGGGCCTCTCCGTGCGTATCGCCGCCGCCAATGTGATCGCGGATGTCGCGCAGGGCGGCCATCGGCTCGACGAACGCTTTTCCCCGCAGGCGGTTCCGTTCCGACTCGCCGGAATGGAGCCGCGCGACGCCGCGCTCGCCCGCTCGATCGCCTATGTCGGCGTGCGGCGTCTCGGCGCGATCCGCCATGCGCTGGCGGTTCTGCTGGAAAAAGGGCTGCCCAAGCAGGCCGCGCGGCTCGAATGGCCGCTCGTCGCCGCCGCCGCGCAAATTCTCTATCTCGATGTTCCCGATCATGCGGCCGTCGACCTCGCCGTTCGCACCGTCAGGCTCGAGCCGAAGACGGCGCCCTTCGGCGGGCTCGTCAACGGCGTCCTGCGCAATCTCATTCGCCGCCGCGACGAATTCGCGAGCGGCGATCCGCTGACCCTCGACACGCCCGCCTGGCTGGCGCAGCGCTGGATCAAGACCTATGGCGAGGCGCCCGCGCGCGCCATTGCGGCGATCCATATGCAGGAGCCGCCGCTCGACCTCACGGTGAAGTCGGACGCCGAGGGGTGGGCGCGCCGCCTCGACGGAATCGTGCTGCCGACCGGCTCGGTGCGGCTGCGCTCGCGCACGCCGATCGTCGAGCTCGAGGGCTTCGCGGACGGCGAATGGTGGGTGCAGGACGCCGCCGCCGCTCTGCCGGCGCGCCTTCTCGCCGTCGAGCCCGACGAGCGCGTCCTCGACATGTGCGCCGCCCCCGGCGGCAAGACCGCGCAGCTCGCCCTCGCGCGCGCGCAGGTGACGGCGCTCGATCGCTCGGCCGAGCGGCTGAAGCTGCTCGCCGCCAATCTCCAGCGCGCCCATCTGCACGCCGACATCGCAGTCGGCGACGCGGCCTCCTATTCGACCGCGCGTCCCTTCGACGCCATTCTGGTCGATGCGCCCTGCGCGGCGACGGGAACGATCCGCCGTCATCCCGACGTGCCCTGGATCAAGAAGCCGGGCGATCTCGATTCCCTCGTCGCCCTGCAGTCGCGCATTCTCGAGCGCGCATCGCTGCTGCTGCGGCCCGAGGGGCGCCTCGTCTATTGCACCTGCTCGCTGGAGCCGGAGGAGGGCGAAGCGCAGATCGCGAGCTTTCTGCGCCGCCATCCGGAGATGAAGCGCGCGCCGATCGATCCGACGACCGAGGACATTCCGGCGGAATTCGTCACGCCGGACGGCGATCTGCGCACGCTGCCCTCCTATTGGCCGAACGAGGACAAGCGTCTCGCCGGCCTCGACGGTTTCTTCGCTGCGCGGCTCGTGCTGCGCGGCTGAGAGCGAAGGACGCGCGCATCCTTCGCTTTGCTCCTCCTGCGATTTATGTCATCCCAATCGAGAGTCGCTTTGCTCCGCTCCGTTCGGCGGAGCGCGAGGAGGACGCTCTGAGCGAAACGGCCCAAAGCTCGGGAATGCGATTGGCGCGCGCCGCGGCGCGCGGCGTCGCCTCTTTCGCGCGCGCTGTGCAGGGGCCGTATTTTGTCGTTCAGGCGATGGGCGTGCGCGCGCCCGAGCGGCTCTATGTCGCGCCGCAGGACATACGCACCGCCGACCCCACTGTCGCCGACGAGATCTATGCGGGCTATTTCTCCTTCGACGGCAAGGTCGTCGAGGCCAATGGACGCTCGCCCTTCTCGATCGCGCCGCCGTCGCCGGCTTGGCGGCGCTCGCTCGTCGGCTTTTCCTGGCTGCGCCATTTGCGCGCGGCGGACCGCGCATTGGCGCGCGCCAACGCTCGCGCGCTGGTCGACGACTTTCTGCGCACGCGCACCGATTTCATCGACGATCCCGCCTATGAGCCCAGCGTGGTCGCGCGCCGCACTCTGTCCTGGCTGGCGCAATCGCCGATCCTGCTCGACGGCGCCGATCAGGATTTCTATGATCGCTTCATGCGGGCGCTGGCCCGCAACATCCGCTTTTTGCTGCGCGCCATGGCCTCGGAGCGGCGCGCCTCCGACCGGCTGCTCTGCGCGGTCGCGCTGGCCGCTTTCGGCGTCTGCGCCGACGCCGGCCGCAAGTTCGAGCTGCGCGCGACACGCCTGCTCGACGCCGAGCTGTTCCGCCAGATTTTCCCGGACGGCGGCCATATCGGCCGCAATCCGGAGACGCCGGTCGAATTGCTGCTCGATCTGCTGCCGTTGCGCCAGGCCTACGCCACGCGCGGACGCCGCCCGCCCGAGCGCCTGCTCGCCTCCATCGGCGCGATGATCGCCTTTTTGCGCGTGCTGAAACATGGCGACGGCGCGCTGGCGCTGTTCAACGGCATGGGCTGCGCGCCGCCGGACCGGCTGGCGACGATCCTCGCCCATGCCGACGCCGGCGGGCCGCCGATTCTCGATGCGCCGCATTCGGGCTATCGGCGGCTGCAAGCGGGCGCGGCGGTGGTCATCGTCGACGCCGGCGCGCCGCCGCCGCCGGTCTTTTCCTCGGCGGCCCATGCCGGCTGCCTGTCCTTCGAATTTTCGATCGGGGCCGAGCGCATCGTCGTCAATTGCGGCGCGCCGGCCGGCTCCGAGGCGCTGCGCCGCGTCGCGCGCTCGACGGCGGCGCATTCGACCCTCATCGTCGAGGATCGCTCGACCTGCCGCATCGAGGCGCGGCCGGGGCGCGGCCGACAAGAGGAGCGCATCGTCGCCGGCCCCGTGCTGGTGAAGGCGGCGCGGCGCTCGACCGATTCGAGCCATGATCTCGAGCTCGCCCATGACGGCTATGCGCGCGAGTTCGGCCTCGTCCACGAGCGCACGCTGGCGCTGGCGCATGACGGCTCGCAGCTGCTCGGCGACGACAGGCTGGTCGCGCTGCGCCACGGCGCGCGGGCCGAGAATTTCGTGCTGCGCTTCCATCTGCATCCCAATGTGCGGGTGATGGGGGCGAATGAGCGCAAAGTGCTGCTGTCGAGCGGCGGCGTCGATCTCGTCTTCGAGGCCAACGCCGCTGTGTCGGTGGAGGAGAGCGTCTTCTTCGCCGGCGCGGCCGCAGCGCGCAAAAGCGCGCAGATCGTGGTCGATGGGCGCGGCGTGAAGGACGCGCATCTGCGGTGGTCGTTCTCGCGGGTGGAGGAGGAGGGCCGCATAGCGTAGCCGTCCACTCCTCTCATTTTCTAGGGCGCCGTCTTGGCCGGGCTCGTCCCGGCCATCCACGCCGCGCCGCTTCCGCCCTATCGGGAAAGCTCCTCAAAGAGATCGCGCCATTCCGGATTCATATCGAGGATCAGCCGGGCCTTCCATGCGCGGCGCCAGTGCTTCATATTCCGCTCGCGCTGAATCGCGTCGCGAATATCCTCGAAGCGTTCGTACCAGACGAGCCGCGTCAAGCCATAGTGTTTCGTAAATCCTTCATAGAGTCCTTCACGATGCTCGAAGGCTCGGCGCGAGAGATCGTTCGTCACGCCCGTGTAGAGCGTTCCGTTCGGTCGGTTGGTCATAATGTAGACCCACCCTCCAGCCATGCCGCAGTTTGCAAGGCGTGGATGGCCGGGACAAGCCCGGCCAGGACGGCGGCCTTCGGAAAACGAGGGTGAAAGCAGTCCTTTCGGTATCCGTTCTACAGCTCCACGCGCCTCGCCGGTTCTCTCCCAGGCGATCTATCCATCGAAGGCGCACATCCTCCTCGCCCTCGCGGCGTCTTGGCCGGGCTCGTCCCGGCCATCCACGCCACGCCGCTTCCGTCTTATCGGTGATTGTCCGATGCGGATTCGAGTTCGCCAAAGCGCTCGGCGAGAGGTCGCTCGTCAGGCGCGTGTAGAGCGTTTCATCCTTTATCCATGCCGCGGCGGCGTGGCGTGGATGGCCGGGACAAGCCCGGCCAGGACGGCGGCCTGCGGGAAACGAGGGTGAAAGCGGTCCTTTCGGTATCCGTTCTACAGCTCCACGCGCCCGTTGGTTCTCTCCCAGGCGATCTATCCATCGAATGCACTCATCGTCCTCGCCCTCGCGGCGTCCTGGCCGGGCTTGTCCCGGCAATCCACGCAAGGACGCCGAGGCGTCTTGAAAGTTTGGCGTGACGCCGAAGCTCCGGTAGGGCGCCCGCCGCGGGACGAATCCGTCGATGACGGGCGCTTTCCTTGGGTTTCTCGGCTGCTTGGCGTGGATGGCCGGGACAAGCCCGGCCAGGACGGCGGCCCTTGGCGAAGGCGAGTGAAGGCGTCGGAAAGAGAGGGGAATTCTCGATTTCCCAGGACGGCGGCCTGCGGAAAACGAGGGTGAAAGCGGTCCTTTCGGTTTCCGTTCTACAGCTCCGCGCGCCTCGTTGGTTTCTCGCCCCGGCGCTCTATCCCCATCCTCCTCGCCCTCGCGGCGTCCTGGCCGGGCTTGTCCCGGCCATCCACGCAAGGACGCCGAGGCGTCTTGAACGTTTGGCGTGACGCCGAAGCTCCGGAGGGCGCCCGCCGCGGGAGCAATCCGTCGATGGCGGGCGCTTTCCTTTGGTTTTTCAGCTGCTTGGCGTGGGGGCGGTTTCCATATTGGCCGGTTATGCGACGTCATGCTGACGAGATTATCACGCGGGGGCGTGAGGCCGCCCCCTTGACGCCTGCGGACTAAATTCCTATCTTCGTCCTGCCTCCGCTGGTGGGGCGTCGCCTTGAAGGGTAGGCGGCGTCGGCGGGGGTGCGGTTCGCAAGGGTGGGGGCAGACCCTCTCTCGCTCGAGCGACGCCACGCCGCCGGCACGGCTTCTCCTTCGTGCGGAGGCATGTGGGAACACATGCGAAAGTCGGCCGAATATCCGAGGCTCGCGCGGGGATAGACTACCCGAAAGGGGAAAACAACCCTGAGCCCGCAGGCGGCGAACAGAAACGGCGGCCGTGGTCCGGGATGCTTTCCGGCTTCGATGCGCAATTCCATTTACGCGACGGCCGAAACGGAGCCGCCGCGTCCCGGACCTCCCAACCTCCCGCGCCGAATTCCGGCGGCGGGCGCGAAAGCGCGCGCCTCTCCCTCGAGGGCGCTGTCGGCGGCCAGTTGGTTTCTCCCCCCGGCGATGTATGCTAAGCGCCGGGTCGATATCGTTTCCCGCGACGTCTTCGCTCCACAACGAGGGACCTGAATGCCGGTCGATCTGCGCCGTATCACGAGAGCTCTGCTGTCCGTCTCCGACAAGACCGGACTCGTCGAATTGGCGAAGGCTCTCGCTGCGTTGGGCGTCGAGCTGGTCTCGACCGGCGGCACGCGCAAGGCGCTCGCCGAGGCGGGGCTTTCGGTGCGCGACATCGCCGACGTCACCGGCTTTCCGGAGATGATGGACGGCCGCCTCAAGACGCTGCATCCCAAGGTGCATGGCGGCCTGCTGGCGATCCGCGAGAATCCCGAGCATGAGGCGGCCATGCTCGCCCATGACATTCCGCAGATCGATCTGCTCGTCGTCAATCTCTATCCCTTCGAGGCGACGCTGGCCAAGGCTGCGCCCTTCGAGACCTGCGTCGAGAATATCGACATCGGCGGGCCGGCGATGATCCGCGCCGCCGCTAAAAATCACGATGATGTCGCCGTGCTGGTCGAGCCTGCCGATTACGAGGCGTTCGCGGCCGAGCTGTCCGCCAATGGCGGCGCGGCCACTCTGGCGACGCGCCGGCGCCTCGCGCAAAAGGCCTACGCCCGCACCGCCGCCTATGACGCGGCCATCTCCAATTGGCTGGCCGGCGCGCTCGATGAGGCGACCCCGCCCTGGCGCGCCTTCGGCGGCCGTCTCGCCGAGCCGATGCGCTATGGCGAGAATCCGCATCAGAGCGCCGGCTTCTATCTGAATGGCGAGCAGCGTTTCGGCGTCGCCACGGCGAAGCAGCGCCAAGGCAAGCAGCTCTCCTACAACAACGTCAACGATACGGACGCCGCCTATGAGCTGGTCGCGGAATTCGATCCCGCGCGCACGGCTGCGGTCGCCATCATCAAGCATTCCAACCCTTGCGGCGTCGCCGAGGGCGCGACTCTCGCCGAGGCCTATAAGAAAGCGCTGCGCTGCGATCCGCTCTCGGCCTTCGGCGGCATTGTCGCGCTCAATCGCCGGCTCGACGCCGCGGCGGCGCGCGAGATCGTGAAAATCTTCACCGAGGTCATCATCGCGCCGGAGGCGGACGAGGAGGCGATCGACATTATCGCGGCGAAGAAAAATCTGCGCCTGCTGGTCGCCGGCGGCCTGCCCGATCCGCGCGCCGGCGGGCTGACCTTCCGCAGCGTCTCGGGCGGCTTTCTGGCGCAGTCGCGTGACAATAGCGTCATCGACGATCTGACGCTTTCCGTCGTCACTCAGCGCACGCCGACTTCGGGGGAGCTCGCCGATCTCAAATTCGCTTTCCGCGTGGCCAAGCATGTGAAGTCCAACGCCATCGTCTATGCGCGCGATCTGGCGACCGTCGGCGTCGGCGCCGGGCAGATGTCGCGGGTCGACTCCTCGCGCACGGCGGCCTTCAAGGCGGAGGAGGCGGCGCGCGAGGCGGGGCTGACGGAGAGCTTCGCCAAGGGCTCGGTCGTCGCCTCGGACGCGTTCTTCCCCTTCCCGGATGGGCTGTTGGCGGCGGCCTCGGCCGGCGCGACGGCGGTCATCCAGCCGGGCGGCTCGGTCAATGACAAGGATGTGATCGCCGCCGCCGACGAGGCCGGCCTCGCCATGGTGCTGACCGGCGTGCGCCATTTCCGGCATTGATGGCGGAAGGGCTGGCATTGATAGCGGAAGGGCCGGCTTGGCGCCGACCCTTCGTCAGCCGGATCATCATTCGCGACGCTCACTCGCAGACGCGCATGCGGCGGAAATAGAGGACATTGCCCCAATCGTCGGTCACCGGCTGGCGGGCGATGTAGCAATTGGTGGGCGCCTGCGAGGCGGCGACGGCGCCGAGCGTCAAGGCCGTCAGCGCGCCCACGGCGGCGACGCCGCCCCAATAATGACCGTGATGACCGTAATGCCGATAAGGGTCCGCCTGGGCGGTCGAGGCCGTGAAGGTCGTGGCGGCGATGGCGGCGGCCAGCAGGCCGGCGGTGAGGAATTTCTTGGTCATTGTGCGCTCCGTTGCTCGGTGTCGTTCACGCGTCTCGTGAACGTCCCGAACTTACGAAGCGTGCGGCCTCGTGGATGTGCGCCGTCGCACCGCGTGGATCACTCGTCGCTCTGCGCGAGCAGCCTGGCCTGATGATCCGTCGTCAGCGCGTCGAAAATCTCGTCCATCTCGCCCTCCATCACGCGATCGAGCTTGTAGAGCGTCAGATTGATGCGATGGTCGGTGACGCGGCCTTGCGGAAAATTATAGGTGCGGATGCGCTCCGAGCGATCGCCCGAGCCGACCTGCGCCTTGCGATCGGCGGAGCGCGCGCTGTCGAGGCGCTGGCGCTCGGCGTCGAAGAGACGCGAGCGCAGCACCTCCATCGCCTTGGCCTTGTTGCGATGCTGTGAGCGCTCCTCCTGCATCATCACGACGATGCCGGATGGAAGATGGGTGATGCGAATCGCCGATTCGGTCTTGTTGACATGCTGGCCGCCGGCGCCGCCGGAGCGCATCGTCTCGATGCGCAAATCCCGGTCGTCGATAGCGACGTCGACCTCCTCGGCCTGCGGCAGCATGGCCACCGTCGCCGCGGACGTGTGGATGCGTCCCTGCGTCTCCGTCGCGGGCACGCGCTGCACGCGATGCACGCCCGATTCGAATTTCAGCTTCGCATAGACGCCGCGGCCGGCGATCTCGGCGACGATCTCCTTATAGCCGCCGAGCGCCCCTTCGCTGGCCGACAGAATCTCGACGCTCCAGCCCTTGGCGCCGGCGTAGCGCTGATAGGCGCGGAAGAGATCGCCGGCGAAGAGCGCGGCCTCGTCGCCGCCGGTGCCGGCGCGCACCTCGAGAATGACGCCCTTCTCGTCCGCCGCATCCTTGGGCAGCAGCGCGAGCTTCAATTCGCGCTCGGCGTTGGTCAGCGCATCCTGCGCGACATCGCGCTCGCCCTCGAGGAAGGCGCGCATATCGGGATCGAGCGCCGAATCGGCGAGCATCTCGCCGACGCCGGCGATCTCGGCCTGAGTCGCGCGATAGAGCTTGATTCTGGCGACCACATCGTCGAGCGAGGCGAGCTCGCGCGACAGCGCGACGAAGCTCGCGGCGTCCGGCCCGGAGCTGAGCCGGTCGGCGATCTCCTCGTGACGGCGCAGAATGAGGTCGAGCTTGTCTTGGGCGAACATGGGGCTTGCCGAGCGAGAGAGGAACGGAGACGGCGTGGAGCGAAGCGCGAGCTTCGCTAGCGGCCCCGGTCTTTCGTGGCGATTGCCGAAATCGACGCGCTCACCCTATTCCTAAAGGGCAGGGTCGGACCGCGAAGTGGCCCGGGGAGGGGCTCCACGAGGAAGACTCGGCGGAAACACCCGCTCCCGATCGCCTTCGGCGCTCGACCGCCCCCCTCGAGGGGATGGTGGAAGCGCCGTTCCCGGCGAGATTGTTCGAATCGACGCATCGTCAGACCGGAATTTCGCGCGCCGCGGCGAAATCGCGCAGCGGCTCGCGCAGGCTCGGAGCGCCGTCCTCCTTGGCGAGCAGCGCGGCGAGGAACACCTCGATCTCCTCGAGATTGACGGCGAGGATCATCGCCTTCACCGGTCCGACCGAGGAGGGCGACATAGAGAGCGAGCGATAGCCGAGCGCCAGCAGCGCCATCGCCTCGAGCGGGCGGCCGCCCATCTCGCCGCAGAGCGTCACCGTCTTGCCGGCGCGCTTGCCCGCCGCGGCGATGCGCTCCAGCGCGCGCAGGATCGGCGGCGAGAGCGTGTCGTAGCGCTTGGCGACGCGCGTGTTGTCGCGATCCGCCGCATACATGTATTGCATCAGATCATTGGAGCCGACCGACAGGAAGTCGGCGCGCGCGGCGATGGTGTCGAGCTCCCACAGCAGCGAGGGCACCTCCACCATGGCGCCCAGCTGCACATTGGTCGGCGGCGCATGGCCGTGGCGCTGGAGATGCGCGAGCTCGCGATGCGCGATCGCCTTGGCCGCCTCGAATTCCGCGACATTGGCGATCATCGGAAACATGATGCGCACGTCGCGTCCGCCGGCCGCTTTCAGCATGGCGCGGATCTGCATGCGCAGCAGGCCGGGCCGGTCGAGGCCGATACGGATGGCGCGCCAGCCGAGCGCCGGATTCTCCTCCTCGATCGTCGCCATGTAAGGCAGGATCTTGTCGCTGCCGATGTCGAGCGTGCGGAACGTCACCGGGCGGTCCTGCACCGCGTCGAACACCGCTTTGTAGAGCAGGAACTGCTCGTTCATGCGCGGAAAGCGCGGCGCCAGCATGAATTGCAGCTCGGTGCGGAACAGGCCGATCGAGCGCGCGCCGGTCTCGTGCAGATGCGGCACGTCGACGATGAGCCCGGCGTTCATATGCAGCGCGATCTCGACGCCGTCCTTGGTGACGGCGGGAATGTCGCGCAGCTTGGCGTATTGCTCCATGCGGCGGGCGCGCAGCCGCGCCTTCTCGCCATAGGCGGTCTGCACATCCGGCGGCGGACGAATTTGCACGTCGCCGGTCACGCCGTCGACGATGATGGCGTCGCCCGATTCGACGAGATCGGTCACATTGGCGGCGAGGCCGACCGTGGCGATGCCGAGCGCGCGGGCCACGATGCCGACATGGCTCGCCGGGCCGCCCTCCTCGAGCACGAGCCCGCGCAGCCGCGAGCGGTCGTAATCGAGCAGCGCCGCCGGGCCCATGTTGCGGGCGATGAGAATGGCGTTCTCGGGGATCGATTCGCGCTCGGCCACATAGCTCTGGCCGGTGAGCTGATGCAGCAGGCGATTGGCGAGATCGTCGAG
This sequence comes from Methylosinus sp., assembly GCF_036560965.1. Classification (NCBI taxonomy): domain Bacteria; kingdom Pseudomonadati; phylum Pseudomonadota; class Alphaproteobacteria; order Hyphomicrobiales; family Methylocystaceae; genus Methylosinus; species Methylosinus sp. The sequence goes on from NZ_DATBQF010000008.1 coordinate 59,647, forward strand.
ATCGTGGAGACGGTCGCGAAGATAGGGGTCGGTCTGGCGTTGCAGCTTGGCGCGGGCGTCGTTCTGCACGCGCTCCACCGCGGCCTCGGCCGTGAGGCCGCTCAGCGCGGCCTCGTGCAGGCGGCGCACCCAGCCGCGATCATTGGCGAAGATGCGCACCGCCTCCAGCACCTCGCGATGCTCGCCGGCGCCCATGCGGTCGCCATGCGCGACCAATTCGTCGATGGAGAGGCGCATCGCCTCTATGGCGGCGTCGAGACGGTGGACCTCGGCGGCGATATCCTCGGCGATGAGCTGCTTCACGACGACGCGCGGCTCGTGCAGCACGGCGTAGCCGAGCCCGACGCCCTCGCACATGGGCGCGCCCTTGATCACCACCGGCCGGTCGAGCGCGAGGCTCTCCGGCGTCTTGGCGATCGAGCGCAGCTCGCCGGAGGCGATCATCTCGGCGACGAGCATCGCCGTCGTCTGCAGCGCCTCGATTTCCTCCTCGGAATAGATGCGCCGCACCCGGTTCTGCACCACCAGCACGCCGAGCGTGTTGCCGCCGCGCAGAATCGGCACGCCGAGGAAGGAGTGATAGATTTCCTCGCCCGTTTCCGGCCGGTAGGAGAAGGAGGGATGCTCCTGCGCCTCGGAGAGGTTGAGCGGCTCCGCGTTTCTGGCGATCAGGCCGACGAGGCCTTCGCCGGCGTGCATTGTGGTCAGATGCACGGCTTCGCGATTGAGGCCTTCCGTGGCGTAGAGCTCGAGCCTCTGGTCGGCGCGCAGCACATAGACCGAGCAGACTTCCGCCACCATATTGGACGCGATGAGCACGACGATCTTGTCGAGCCGCGCCTGCGCGCTGACCGGCTCCGCCATGACCTCGCGAAGCCGGCGGAGCAGCAAGCGGGGTCCGCCGAGAGCGCTACGCATCCAGTGTCCTTAGTTTCGACAGACTGTAGCCGCCAGACCTGGGCTCTGCGAAGCCGCATCTCCCAAATCTAGAGAACTTCTAAAATTCCGCCCTGTTCCTATTGAGCGTATATTGGCGCCGTCCGGCCTCCGCAAGCGCGGCCGCTCGGTCGGGCCCCCGACGCAAGGACCATACCGGCTTGCAGACCGACGACTTAGCCGGTACCAGTCAAAATTCAGACAAGAAGAAATCCGAAAGCCGATCGGTCCGCCCGCGACATTCGGACTTTTCGAGCCTGCGCGCCAGAGACGAGATTCGTGCCTCTATCCAGATATCTGATCGCTCTCCTGTTTCTCGTCCTTTGCGGGCAGCGGGCCCTCGCCATCGAATCCGTGCGCGTGCCGCAGGACGCGGCGGCGATCGACCTCACTCATGCGGTCGAGAAATATTCCTCCGAGGGCGACCGCCTGCAGGTTTCGACCGCCCCGGGCTCCGACGGCATCATCCGACGCATAGAAGTGGGCGCCAAAGAGGCGGGGACCCGCCCCAGCTGGATCGTCTTCGCGCTCACCAACGACACCGACGAGCAGCTGGAGCGGCTGATCGTCGCCCCGCATTTCCGGCTCCAGGGGTCGGGCGTGATCTGGCCCGATCTCGGCGCGACGCGCATTTCGGCGATCACCGCGAGCCAGGGATTTCCGCCGGAACATGAGGATAGCGGGGACGCCGACGTTTTTCGGCTCACCCTCGATCCCGGCACCACCATCACTTACGTGGCCGAGCTGCGCACGCCCAATCTGCCGCAGCTCTATCTGTGGGAGCCGGACTCCTACAAGGACAAGGTCACCAGCCTGACCCTCTATAAAGGCATAGTGATCGGCATCGCCGGCCTGCTGGCGCTGTTCTTGACCATCGTCTTCGTCGTCAAAGGGGCGGTGATCTTCCCGGCGGCGGCGGCGCTCGCCTGGTCGGTGCTGGCCTATGTCTGCATCGATTTTGGCTTTTGGGCCAAGATCTTCGGCGTCGATCCCAATGCCGACCGCATCTGGCGCGCCGGCGCCGAGACGGTTCTGTCGGCGACCCTGGTCGTTTTTCTCTTCGCCTATCTCAACCTCAACCGCTGGCATGTGCGCGCCTGGCACGTCGCGGCGCTGTGGCTGCTGATTCTCGCCGATCCCGTCGTCATCGCCATTTTCGACGCGCCGGTCGCCGCCGGCATAGCGCGCATCTCGCTGGCCACCGTCGCGGCGGTCGGCTTCGTGCTCATCCTCTATTTGGCGACGCATGGCTTCGATCGCGCCATCATGCTGATTCCGACGTGGTTTCTCCTGCTGCTCTGGGTCTGCGCGGCGGGCTTCACCGTTGCTGGCTGGCTGACCAATGATCTGGTCTCGCCGGCTCTGGTCGGCGGCCTGGTGCTCATCGTGATGCTGATCGGCTTCACCGTTATGCAAAATGCCTTCGCGAGCGGCGGCCTCGCCCATGGCGCGATCTCGGACATAGAGCGCAAGGCGCTGGCGATGACCGGCGCGAACGAGATCGTCTTCGATTGGGACGTGCCCGCCGATTACATCTATGTGAGCCCGGAGGTGGAGGAGCAATTGGGCCTCGATCGCGGCGGGCTCGAGGGGGCGGCCTCCTCCTGGCTCGCGCTTCTGCATCCTTTCGAGCACGATCGCTATCGCGCCTGCCTCGACGCGCTGCTCGAGCAGCGGCGGGGGCGCATCAATCAGGAATTCCGGCTGCGCGCCTCGGACGGCCATTATTTCTGCTACCGGCTGCGGGCGCGCCCGGTCATCGGGCAGGACGGCGAGGTGATCCGCGTCGTCGGCACGCTCACCGACATCACCGACGAGCGCAACGCTCGCGAGCGGCTGCTCCATGACGCCGTCCACGACAATCTGACCGGCCTGCCGAATCGGGAGCTGTTCTTCGATCGTCTCGAGGCGGCGCTGGTTTTCGCCGGGCTCGAGGCCGGCGTGCTGCGGCCGACCGTGCTCGCCGTCGACATCGATCGGTTTCGGCAGATCAACGAGCAGGTCGGCGTCGCCACCGGCGATTCGATCCTGCTCACCATCGCCCATCGGCTGACGCGGCTGCTGCAGCCGCAGGACACTCTGGCGCGGCTCGACGGCGACCGTTTCGCCATCATCCTGGTCTCCGAGACCCATGTCGATCATGTGATCACGCTCGCCGATTCGGTGCGCCGCACCCTGGCGACGCCGGTGCGCTTCACCGATCGCGAGATTTCGCTGTCGGTGTCGATCGGCGTGGCGCTGTTCGACAAGGAGCTGCATCCCGACCGCCACGAAATGCTCGAGGATTCCGAGATCGCGCTGCGCCACGCCAAAAAGCTCGGCGGCAATCGCATAGAGGTGTTCCGCCCGGCGATGCGCGCGCAGCGCTCCGACCGGCTGACGCTGGAGGCCGATCTCAGACGCGCGCTCGAGCGCGGGGAAATCAAAGTGTTCTTCCAGCCTGTGGTGCGGCTCGAGGATCGCACCATCGCCGGCTTCGAGGCGCTGCTGCGCTGGGAGCATCCGCGCCTCGGCCAGCTCGATCCGAGCGAATTCGGCCAGGTCGCCGAGCAGACCGGCCTCGTCGTCGACTTCGGCCTGCTGGCGCTGGAGCGCACGGCGCGCGAGCTCGCCGCCTGGCAGCGCGCGCTCGCGGTCGATCCGCCGATCTTCGCCTGCGTGGGCGTCGGCTCGCGCCAATTGCTGCGCCATGATCTGCTGCGCGACGTCAAAAGCGTGCTGATGCGCAACGACATCGTCAAAGGCAGCCTCAAGCTGGAGCTGAGCGAGGGGCTGGTGATGGAAAATCCCGAATACGCCACGCAAATGCTGGGGCGCGTCAAGGAGCTCGGCGCAGGCCTCGCGATGAGCGATTTCGGCTCCGGCTATTCCTCGCTCGCCTATCTGCAGAGCTTTCCGTTCGACACGATCAAGATCGGCCGCTCCTTCACGCGGCAGACCGGCAAGGGCTCGCGCGCGGTGATCTTGCGCTCGCTGATCTCGCTCGCCCATGATCTCGGCATGGATGTCGTCGCCGAGGGCGCGGAGACCGAGTCCGACGCGATCGAGCTCTATCAGCTCGGCTGCGCCTATGCGCAGGGCTACGCCTTCGGCCGGCCGATCAGCCCGGTCGAGGCGCGCCGCTTGGTGGGCGCGGCGCCCGAGGCGGCGTAGGGCAGGGGCGCTGCTCCCTTCTCCCGTTCCGGGAGAAGGTGGCCTCGCGAAGCGAGGTCGGATGAGGGCCGCTGCGAAAATCGAAATCTCGACGGCTTTGCGTCATCGCGCAAATGATCGTAAACGGCGGGAGCGGCGCGAGCCCTCATCCGACCCTCGCTGACGCGAGGGCCACCTTCTCCCGCAGGCGGGAGAAGGAGCGCGCGCTGGTTTTTAAGTTCGGAAGTCATCATGAGCGCTGATGATGGTCGCCCCTCGGGCAAACGCGCCGAGAGAAAGCCCACGCCGATCGACGATCTCTCGCCGCGGCGGGCGAAGCTCGAATATTCGCGGCTCGCGGAAGAGCTCGCCGAACATGACCGCCGCTATTATCAGGACGACTCCCCCGCGGTCAGCGACGCAGAATATGACGCGCTGCGCCAGCGCTACGAGGCTTTGGAAAAAGGCTTTCCCGACCTCGCTTCCGACGCCTCGCTGACGCGCAAGGTCGGCGCCGCGCCGACGGAGAAATTCGCGAAAATAAAGCATGTCGTGCCGATGCTCTCGCTCGGCAATGTTTTCGCCGACGAGGAGGTCCACGACTTCGTCGCGCGGGTGCGGCGCTTCCTGGGCTTCTCGGATGCGGCGCCGCTCTTCTTCACGGCGGAGCCGAAAATCGACGGCCTCTCCTGCTCGCTGCGCTATGAGAAAGGCGCGCTCGTCTATGCCGCGACGCGCGGCGACGGCTATGAGGGCGAGGACATCACCGCCAATATTCGCACGCTCGAGGAAATTCCGCAGCGCCTGCGCGGCGAGACCTGGCCGGATGTGCTGGAGGCGCGCGGCGAGGTCTATATGCGGCGCGAGGATTTCTTCGCGCTCAATGAGCGGCAGGCGGCGGCGAACAAGCCGCTGTTCGCCAATCCGCGCAATTCCGCCGCCGGCTCGCTGCGCCAGCTCGACCCGAATGTGACCGCGAGCCGGCCGCTGCGCTTCTTCGCCTACAGCTGGGGCGAGGTGAGCGTCATGCCCGCCGACACGCAATTTGCCATGGTGCAGGCGCTGGCGAGCTTTGGCCTGCCGACCAATCCGCTGACCAAAATTTGCGTCGGCGCCGATGAGATGCTGGCGCATTTCCGTGACATCGAAGCGCGCCGCGCCACGCTCGGCTATGACATAGACGGCGTCGTCTACAAGGTGGACGATATCGGCCTGCAAATTCGCTTAGGGTTCGTCTCGCGCGCGCCGCGCTGGGCGGTGGCGCATAAATTCCCCGCCGAGCAGGCCACGACGATCGTGCGCGGAATCGATGTGAATGTCGGCCGCACCGGCGCGCTGACGCCGATCGCGCGGCTGGAGCCGGTGACCGTCGGCGGCGTCGTCGTCTCCAACGCCACGCTGCACAATGAGGACGAGATCGCGCGCAAGGACATTCGCGTCGGCGACACGGTCGTCGTGCAGCGCGCCGGCGACGTCATTCCGCAGATCGTCGCTGTGGTCGCCGACAAGCCGCGGGGCGAGAGGCCTTACGCGTTTCCGCATGTTTGCCCGGCCTGCGGCTCGGCCGCCGTGCGCGAGATCGACGAGAAGACCGGCGAGGCCGATGTCGTGCGCCGTTGCACCGGCTCGCTCGTCTGCCCGGCGCAGGCGATCGAGCGGCTGAAGCATTTCGCCTCGCGCAACGCCATGGACATAGAGGGGCTCGGCGACAAGCAGATCGAGACTTTCTTCGAGGAAGGCCTCATTCGCACGGCCTCCGAAATTTTCACGCTCGCCGAACGAAACCGAAAGAGCCTGACCAAGCTCGAGAATCGCGAGGGCTATGGCGAGACTTCGGTGCGCAATCTCTTCGCGGCGATCGACGCGCGGCGCAGCGTGCCGATCAATCGTTTCCTCTTCGCGCTCGGCATGCGGCATGTCGGCGAGACCAACGCCAAGCGCCTCGCGCGGCATTTTAACGATTTCGCCAGCCTGCGCGAGACTTCGCGTCTCGCCGCGCCGGGGAGCGAGGAGCGTGAGCGCATCGAATCGATCGAAGGCATCGGCGGCGTCGTCGCCGAGGCGCTCTATGATTTCTTCGCCGAGACGCGCAATGAGGTCGAGATCGACGCGCTTTTGCAACATGTGACGCTGGAGCCGCTGCCGCAGGTCGAGAGCGCCTCGCCCGTCGCCGGCAAGACGGTGGTCTTCACCGGCGCGCTGGAACGGTTGACGCGCGAGGAGGCGAAGGCCCAGGCCGAGCGCTTCGGCGCGAAAATATCGGGCTCGGTGTCGAAGAAGACCGATCTCGTCGTGGCGGGGCCGGGGGCGGGCTCCAAGCTCGCCAAGGCCGAGGAGCTCGGCGTCGAGGTCATCAGCGAGGAGGAATGGTTTTCTCGAACGGGGCAATAGGGTCGAAGTCGACCAGCGCTGCGCGAAATGGTAAGACGAGTCCCTCATTTCGAATGTTGAGCGCTCCCTTCTCCCACTTGTGGGAGAAGGTGGCCTCGCGAAGCGAGGTCGGATGAGGGACCGGCCCGCCCCGCGCGATCTCAGAGAGATTTTTCGAAGCGCCGCGAATCGCCGCCGCCGCCCTCATCCGATCCGGCTTCGCCGGGCCACCTTCTCCCGCAAGCGGGAGAAGGAGAGGCGTGCGCAGATTGCTGTTTGAGAGGACAAAGATGAGCCAGCTCTCCCCGGAAAAAATCCTCGGTCTCGGATTCGCCTTTTGGAATTCGAAAGTCCTGCTCTCGGCCGTCGAGCTCGGCCTCTTCACCGCTCTGGCGGAAGGCCCGGCGGATGCGGAAACATTGCGCGGCCGCCTCGGCCTGCATGAGCGCTCGGCGCGCGACTTCTTCGACGCACTGGTCGCGCTCGGAATGCTCGAGCGCGACGATGGCCTCTATCGCAACACGGCCGAGACCGACCTCTTCCTCGACCGCGCCAAGCCGAGCTATGTCGGGCAAATATTGGAAATGTCCAATCTGCGCTTGTTCTCGAGCTGGAACCGTCTCACCGATGCGTTGCGCACGGGCGCAGCGCAGAGCGAGAACGCCGCCGACGGCGATTTTTTCGGCGCTCTCTATGCCGATCCGCAAAAGCTGCGCGGCTTCCTCACCGCGATGAGCAGCATCAGCGCCGGGCCGGCGCAAGCCATCGCCGCGAAATTCCCCTGGAAGGACTATGCGAGCTTCGTCGATGTCGGCTGCGCGCAGGGCATGGTCCCCGTCACAGTCGCGCGCGCGCATCCGCATCTTTCCGGCGGCGGTTTCGATCTGCCGCAGGTGCAGCCGGTGTTCGACGATTTCGTCGCGCAGAACGGCCTATCGGATCGTCTGCGCTTCTATCCGGGCGATTTCTTCAAGGATGCGTTGCCCAAGGTCGACGTCATCGTCATGGGGCATATTCTTCACGATTGGAATCTCGAGGAGAAGCGCCTGCTGCTCGCCAAGGCCTATGACGCGCTGCCGAAGGGTGGGGCGCTCATCGTCTATGAGGCGCTCATCGACGACGAGCGCAAGACCAACGCCTTCGGCCTGCTGATGAGCCTCAATATGCTGATCGAGACTCCCGGCGGCTTCGATTACACAGGCGCGGATTGCCAGGGCTGGATGCACGAGGCCGGGTTTTTCGAGACGCGCGTCGAGCATTTGCTCGGGCCGGATTCGATGGTCATCGGCGTGAAGTGAGCTTTGCGAAGTGTCGCGAAGCAATCCAGAGCCGCAAGACGGTCCTGGCGACGCCGCCTCGTCAATAAGCGAGATATTCTGGGTTGAAGATGTAGACAAGGCCAGAATATCGCTCATCGACCCAGGCGTAGGGTTGATGGACGCCAGCCTGTCCACGACACAGTATCTCGACGAGCCACCCATTCTGGCTCAGCAATCCAGAGCGTGAGTCGACGGTGTCGGACGTCGAAAACAGATCGAAAATATTTCTAATTTCATCGAGATCGCAGTGCATGAAAAAGAAGCTGCTTTGATCTAATAGCAGTCGCGGTATCGCATTCGAGGTTAGGTTATCGACCTCGATAAATCCGCTGAACAAAATTTCATGCGCTCGGCTACGCATAACCTCTTCAGAGCGAACGCCATTCGGTAGGGCAATGCCTGCATCCGCAAGACGTCTCCAAAGTTTTTTGGATCGGGTAATGCGGTTGTCCTCCAACCACCCACTATGCGCAAAAAGCACGTGACGCCCGTTGGGGTGTGTCGCCGCTACTCGTGGCGCCATGATGTCCAGTATCTCTGCAGTTACAATTTCTTTGTCCGACCAGCTGTTGTCGACGTATCCGACTGCGCTCAAGCAACAAGGAAGCTTGTCCGCTATAAAGAATCCGTTGTCCTTCCGAAGATCCGGAACGCTCACAAATCGCTTGGCGGCCATAACGACGACCTTGTAGAACTAAGTTGAATTTAGGTTTCGCGTCGAGCCTAAAGCCGCGACAACCCATTATCTATGGCGTTCGTCTCAATCGATCGATAGTGCCGCGTCGATCGTCGCGCCGGGATGCCGGGGCCCGCGCCCCGCGCCTGCCGCTACGGGCATTCCTTCTGCACGCGGCCGAGTGCGTCTGACAGGCCCTTCAGCGAATAGGTGTCGGTCGTCACATTGCCTTTGGCGGAGGGCGCCTTGATGACGAGCTTCGTGCCGCTCCTCAGCGCCTCGACGAATTCCTTCTCCTTCGCCGGATTCTTCACCCAGGCGTTGGCGCCTTTGGTGACGAGCTCGAAATTGTCGCCGTCGATATCCGCGCTGGCCGCGCCGCCGTCCTTGGCCGTGAAGCCGAGGATGATCGCCACCTCGTTGCGCACGCCCTCGGCCGGCCGCGTCGAGATGAAGACATAGGCTTTGTCGCGTTGCAGCTTCGCCGGCTGGCGGTCCTTCGGCTCGGCGAGCGTATAGCAGGTCTTGTCCTTGCCCTGGCCATGCGCGGTCATGGCGTTCCAATCGCCATAGGAGCCGACGGCGGTCGGCGTCTTGGCGACGGACTTCTCCTTCTCGGCGGACTTGTCCTTGCCGGTCGTATCCTTGCCGGTCTTGACGTCCTTGGCCCGGGCGTCCTTGGCAAGCTTGTCCTTGCCGCCTTTATCCTTGGACGCCTTGCCATTCGTGTCCTTGCCGTTCTTGTCCTTGGCGGCCTTTTGCTCCGGCTCGCCGGAATCCTCCGCATCCGCGGGCTTTTTGGCTTCGGCGGATTTCTTCGCCTCTGCGGTCTTTTTCGCATCCGCCGGCTTCTTCGAAGCCTCGGGCTTCTTCGCTTCGCCGGGCTTGGCGGCCTCTGTCTTCTTCGCCTCCGGCTTGGCGGGCTTCTTCTTGTCGACCTTGGCGTCGGCGGCCGTATCCTCGGCCGCCGGCTTTTCTTTCGCGAGCGCCGGCGGCGCTGCGACAGTGAGGCCGAGACCGGCGGCGAGAAGGAGGGGAAGGAAAGATGGGCGAATCATAAGGCCGAGTTTATCGTCCGAGCCTGTGGCGAACCAGTGGCGGAGACGCGTCCGATGGTCGCCGCGGTGGAATGTTTCCTGCTTGGCGCGGGCGCGCGACATTCGCGCGCGAGACGGAACGTTCCCATGGCCAGACGGCACATTCTCTATATCGAGCGCGGCAAATTGCCAGACCGCGCCGCGCATCAAAAGGCGATCGACGCGACCAAGATCGGCGTCGCGCTCGATCACGACTACGCTCCTTTCGCCGTCGAGGGCTATTTGCCCTGCACCTTCGACGGCGAGGACGCCGGCTTCGACATCCGCTTCTCGGAGCGCGACGCCTCCGCCGCTTTGTCGCCGGAGCTGGCCGCGGCGATCGGCGGCCGCGATGTGCAGCTCGCCGTCAAATGGTCGAGCGATCCCCGCGAGAAGATCGCGGCGCTGGCCTTCAGCGCCGCGCTCGCCACGGATTTCGACGCGATCGCCCATGATCCAGACAAGGACAAGATCATCGCCGCCGACGCGCTGGCGAAGCAGGCGAAGGCGGCGCTCGACGAACTATAGTTTCAACGCCGCCGCAGCAGGACCAGCCGGCCGTCGACCGGCCGGTTGGCCTCGATGCGGATCGTCGTCGCCTGCGAGACGAGCGGGACGAAGTCCTTTTCCCACAGTTTTTCGACATAGGCCGGGCTATGCGCGAAGCGCCCCGATGGAGCCAGCGCATAATCGACTCCGGCGCCGGTCTCGAAGCTGAAAGCGAACACGCCGCCAGGGACGAGGCGGGAGGCCGCGCCTTCGAACAGGGTCGAGAGGTCGCCGAGATAGATGAGCATGTCGAGCGCGACGATCAGATCGAAGGGCTCGCCGGAGCCCGCCAGGAAGTCCTCGGCGTCCTGCTCGACCAGCTGCGCATAGAGCTGACGCTCGCGCGCCTTGTCCAGCATGCGGGGGGAGAGATCGACTCCGACGACCGCCTCGCCGAAGGAGGCGAGCATTCTCGCCGCGAGCCCCGTGCCGCATCCGAGGTCGAGGATGCGCGGGAAGGCGCGTCCGGTCTCGGCCAGCAGCGGCTGCAATGTCTCGGGCAGGCGGTAGTCCAGCGTCCCGACCAGATGTCGGTCGAAGTCCGGCGCATATTTGTCGAAGCTGGCGGTGATGTAGGCGCGCGACGCGCGCTCATGCGGTAGTCCGCGCAGCGCGTCGAGATGGAAGGGGATGATCGCATCGCCCGGCGCCGCGAGCAGCAGCGCCTCGCCGAGGCGAATCGCCGCATCCTTGTGGCCGAAGCCGCAGAGCGCCAGGAAGACGGTGTTGCCGATGCGTTCGTCGCTCTCCGCATGAACGCCGGCGGCGCCTCGATAGGCGGCGAAGGCCTCGTCGGGCGTGGCGTCGATGCTGGTTTCGACGCAGAGGGCGAGCGCGAATTTGCGGATGATCGGCGCTTCCTCGGGCAATGCCGCGGCGGCGCGCTCGAAGGCGGCGCGCGCGGCTGCGAATTCGCCGATCAGATAGAGCGTCTGGCCGTAGCAGGCTTCGATCGCGGGCGTGCGGACGCCACGTTCCAGGGCGGCGCGCAACAATGCGACGGCCTCGTCATAGCGCCGGCTCTCGAGGCAGATGAGGCCGAGCCCGGTCGCCGCCTCGGCGGAGGCGGGGTCTAGGTCGAGCGCCGCGCGATAGGCGTGCTCGGCGGTGGCGATTTCGTCGATCTCGTTGCAGAGGCTGGCGACGGTGAGCCAGATTTGGATCCGATTCGGATCGCGTTCGATCGAGGCGATGAAGCAGGCGAGCGCGTCGGCCTTGCGGCCGTCGAGCCAGAGCACGGCGCCGAGATCGGCGAGAAGGGCGGCGTCATCCGGCGCCAGCGAGGAGGCCGTCGTCAGAGCGGCGACCGCGCCGGTCACATCGCCCTCCTGCCACAGACCCAATCCGAGATAGCGCAACGCTTTGACCGGGGATTCGCCTGCGTCGATCATTTCGGCGAAATGCGGAAAGCGCGCGCGCCAAACCGCGAGCGTGTCGACGAGGTCCGGCGGCGATGGAGGCGAAATGTGCAGACTCATGCGGCTATGCTCCCGAAACAAACGGGACATAATCTGCCGCGTGGAGCTGACGTCAGGCTTGCCTAGCCGTCTTTCTTCGCCGCCATCATATAATTCACATCGGTGTCGTGGCTCTTGCGCCAGCTGCGGGTGAGCGGCTGGAAGCTCATGCCGGCGCGGTCGATCTCGCGCAGCCCGGCGCGGCGCAGCCAGGCGGACAATTCCTCGGGACGCACGAATTTGTCATGGTCATGCGTGCCGCGCGGCACCCAGCCCAGCACATATTCGGCGCCGAGAATCGCCAGCGCATAGCTCTTCAGCGTGCGGTCGATGGTGGCGAGGAACAGCATTCCGCCAGGCTCGACGAGCGCGCCGAGCGTGGCGACGAAGGCGCTCTGTCCCTCGACATGCTCGATCACCTCCATGGCGACGACGATGTCGAAACGCGCGCCTTCCTCGGCGAGCGCCTCGGCTGTGCTGTTGCGATAGGCGATGTCGAGGCCGGAGCGCTCGGCATGGCGGCGGGCGACTTCTATATTATTGGGGGCGGGATCGACGGCCGTGACCTTTGCGCCCAGCTCGGCCAGCGATTCGCTCAAAATGCCGCCGCCGCAGCCAATGTCGACGAGCCGCAGCCCTTCGAGCGGCTGCGAATCATGGCGGTCGCGCGGCGCGCCGTCGCGGCGGAAATGCCGGCAGACGAGATCGCGGATGTAATGGACCCGGACCGGATTGATCTCGTGCAATATGCCCATCTTGCCCGAGGCGTCCCACCAGAGCTCGCCGAGCCGGTCGAAACGGTCGACATCCTGCGGGTCGACGCTGGCGGAATGGGGGCGGTCATGATGCTGCGGCACGCTTGTCCTCTTTTGTTCGGCCTCGGCGGCCGCTCTCGCGTTCTGGAACTCTCCCTCGTGCTTCGAGACGGCTCCTTGGGAGCCTCCTCGGCATGAGGGAGAGGATTGCTCCCTTCACCTGCGGCGCTCCTCATGCCGAGGAGTCCGCGTAGCGGGCGTCTCGAAGCACGCGGAAGCCCGCCGCGGCGTTGACACCGGCGGCGGGGGCGTCACATATACGCCCGCTTTTGGTCGGATGCGAGCGGCCATCCGGCTCGCCCGAGCCGGGCCCGTGTTTCCAATCTAGGTCGGTCATGGCTCGTCTGGTGATGAAATTCGGCGGCACCTCGGTCGCCAATGTGGAGCGCATCCGCAATGTCGCGCTCCATGTGAAGCGCGAGGTGGAGGCGGGCTACAAGGTCGCCGTCGTGGTCTCGGCCATGTCGGGCAAGACCAATGAGCTGGTCGCCTGGTGCAAGGACGCCTCCGCTCTGCACGACCAGCGCGAATATGATTCCGTCGTCGCCTCCGGCGAGCAGGTGACCGCCGGGCTGCTGGCCATAGCGCTGCAGAATATCGGCCTCGCGGCGCGCTCCTGGCTCGGCTGGCAAATTCCGATCCTGACCTCCGACGCCCATGGCTCGGCGCGCATACAGTCGATCGACGGCTCCGCTCTGCTGGCCGGCTTCGAGCGCGGCGAGGTCGCCGTCATCGCCGGCTTCCAGGGAATCCATCAGCCGAGCGGGCGCATCACCACGCTCGGCCGCGGCGGCTCCGACACCAGCGCCGTCGCCGTCGCCGCGGCGATAGAGGCGGATCGCTGCGACATTTATACGGATGTCGACGGCGTCTACACCACCGATCCCCGCGTCGTGCCCAGGGCGCGGCGCATGGAGCGCATCGCCTTCGAGGAGATGCTGGAGATGGCCTCGCTCGGCGCCAAGGTGCTGCAGGTGCGCTCGGTCGAGGTGGCCATGGTGCATGGCGTCCGCACCTTCGTCCGCTCGTCCTTCGACGATCCGGCCCGTCCCAACAGCGGCACGCTGATCTGCAAAGAGGAGGATATCGTGGAAGCCCAGGTCGTGACAGGCATCGCCTTCTCGCGCGACGAGGCGCAGATCACGCTTCGCCGCGTCGCCGACAAGCCGGGCGTCGCGGCGGCCGTCTTCGTGCCGCTGGCCGAGGCCGGCGTCAATGTCGACATGATCGTTCAGGTCGCCTCGGACGATGCTTCGACCGACATGACCTTTACCGTGCCTGCCGCCGAATATGAGCGCTGCGTGGCCATATTGGAGCAGGCCAGATCCTCGATCGGCTACGCCGGGCTGACGGGCGCCAAGGATGTCGCCAAGGTCTCGGCGATCGGCATCGGCATGCGCAGCCACGCCGGCGTCGCCGCCCGCGCCTTCAAGGCGCTCGCCGACAAGGGCGTGAATATTCGCGCCATCACGACGTCGGAGATCAAATTCTCGGTGCTGATCGACGCCGCCTATACGGAGCTCGCGGTGCGCACGCTGCACTCGCTCTACGGCCTGGACGCCGAGTGAGGCCGAGCGTCGATCGAACGGGATCGTTCGATCGGAATTCGCTTCAGAGAAGCAAAGCGAGAGCGCCATCCGCTCCACCTCGGAGCGGATGGCGCTCTCGCCAGCGCGAATTTGTCGCAATCGCCGCATAATTGTCGAGACAGAGCTGTTTTCGAGAGGAGCAGAGCCATGGAAGAATTGATCGCCCGCATCACCGCCGCGCTGGGCGTCGAGCCCGAGACGGCGCGCCTCGCCATCGGCCATGTGCTCGGCTTTTTTCGCAAGGAGTTCCCGGACGGCCCGGTCGCCGAGCTCGTCGCCAAGCTGCCCGGCGCCGATGAGGCGATCGCCGCCGCCGAGGCCGCTCCGGCCGCGGATGGCGGTCTGCTCGGCGGTCTTCTGGGTGGGCTCGGCGGCCTCGTCGGCGGCTCCAAGGGCGATCTGATGGCGCTCGCCGGACGTCTGTCCGGCGTCGGCCTCTCGATCGACCAGAGCCAGGCGCTGGCCAAGGAGTTCTTCGCCCATGCCGAAGGCGTCGTCGGCAAGGAGAAGCTGAAGGAAATCACCGACGCAGTGCCGGGCCTCTCGCAGTTTCTGTGAGACGGCATTCGTGACAGAAGCGAGCCTGAAGGCTCGCTTCTCGCCGTGCGGATCAGCGTCTTGCGCGCCGCAGCTCCGAGAGGCGCAGGCCGAAGGCGCGCAGACAGAGGGCGAGGACGCCTCCATAGACGAGCGCCCCCGCCGCGCCCAGCGCGAGCAGGGCGACGATGTCGCTGAAGCGCCCGAGCCGCGCGCCGAGCGCCATCGCTGGCCCATAGCCGTAGATCGCCGTCGCCAGCAGCGGAACGCTGGCGCAGAGGCTCGCGATGGAGACGCGCAGAAACGTCTCGTCGAAGCGCATCGCGCCGCGATGCAGCGCGAGGCCGATCAATGCCGCGAGATTGATCCAGAGGCCGACGGAGGTCGCGGTGGCGAGGCCCGGCGCGCCCATCGGCTCGTAGAGCGCGATCTTCAGACCGACATTCACGAGGACGGCGCCGAGCGCGACATACATGGGCGTCTTGGTGTCGCCATGCGCCTGGAAGCTCGCGCGCGCCGAGGCGATCAGCACCAGCGCCATCAGCCCGCCGCCATAGGCCGTGAGCACATCCGCCGCGGCGACGGCGTCGGCTCTCGTGAAAGCGCCGCGCTCGAAGACGCCGCTCATGATGAGCTCGGGGATCGTCACGAAGGCGATGAAGAAAGGCGCGGCCAGCGCGATCGTCAGCGCCATCACGCGATTTTGCGCCGCATGGGCGCCGTCCTCGTCGCCGGCGGCGATGCGGCGGCTCATTTCCGGCAGCAGCACAGTGCCGGCGGCGAGGCCGATGACGCCATTGGGCAGCTGATAGATGCGATCGGCGTAAGTGATCGAGGAGACGCCGCCATCGGGAAGCATGGAGGCGATGATCGTATCGGCGAAAATGGCGATCTGCCCGCTGGCCGAGCCGATCACCGCCGGCCCCAGCATCAGGAAGAATTCGCGCACGCGCGTCCAATGCGGCCGCGCCAGCCCTTCCATCACGCCGATCATGCGGGCGTTGGCCATCAGCAGGGCGAGCTGCAAGACGCCGGAGATGGTCACGCCCCAGGCGGCGGCATAGGCCGCGCTGGGAAAGAGGAATGCGACGGCGAGCGCCGCAATCATCGTGAGATTGAGCAGATTGGGCGCGAAGGCCGGCGCCGCAAATCGGCCATTGGCGTTCAGCGTGCCTTGATGAAGCGTCACCAGAGTCATGCAGAGCAGATAGGGAAAGGTGATGCGCGTCAGCGAAACGGTGAGCTCGAATTTCTCCGGCCGATCGTCGAACCCCGGCGCGAGCAACGCCACGAATTGCGGCATGAAGGCGTAGGCGAGAATGAGCAGCACGATCTGCGAGGCGAGCAGAAGCGTGAACACCTCGCTCGAGAATTCTTTCGCCGAGTCTTTTCCCTGCTGCTCGAGCGCCTTGGAATAGCAGGGGACGTAAGCGGCGTTGAAGGCGCCTTCGCCGAAAATGGCGCGGAAATGATTGGGCAGCTTGAAGGCGACGAAGAAAGCGTCCGCCGCGAGCCCGGCGCCGAGAATGCCGGACAGCATCACATCGCGCAGAAAGCCGGTGATGCGCGAGAGCAGCGTGAAGCCGCCGACGGAGAGGAGATTGCGAATCATGGAGCGACCACATCCCCCCTCAGGCCGCGTCTCGACGCACGAGGGGCTCCAGAAGGCGGAACCGTGAGACGCGGCGTGCTTCGAGACGCGCCTTTCAGGCGCTCCTCAGCATGAGGGGGGCTCTGGAATCGATTGGTCATTTGAGCGGCCTCGCCGCTTCATCCGCCACACCCACCCGCTCGGCGACGAGATAGAGCGGGCGTCCTTTCACCTCGCCGAAAATGAGCGCGATATACTCGCCGAGCACGCCCAGCGAAAATAATTGCATCCCGCCGAGAAAGGCGATGGAGACGATCAGCGAGGCGTAGCCCGGCACATCCACGCCATAGAACACCGTGCGCCAGAAATAATAGGCCGCCATGGCGAGAGCGAAGGTCGAGACGATGATCCCGATCACGGCCCACACCTTCAGCGGCACGGACGAAAAGGACATCAGCCCGTCGAGCGCGAAGCGGATGAGCTTGGCGTAGTTGAATTTGGAGCGGCCGGAGGCGCGCTCCTCCACCTCGAAGGGCACGCCGATCGACTTGAAGCCGATCCAGGCGAACAAGCCTTTGGAGAAGCGGGCCCGCTCGCGCATGCGCGACAGCGCGTCGATCGCCTGGCGGTCGAGCAGGCGGAAATCGCCGGCGCCGCGCGGCAGCGGCGTCTCGCCGAAGCGATCGAACAGGCCATAGAAGAGATTGGCGAAAAGCGTGCGCAGCGGGGGCTCGCCGGCGCGGTCGCGACGCACGCCATAGACGTTTTTGAAGCCCTCGCGCCATTTGGCGACGAATGCGGCGATCGTCTCTGGCGGATGCTGGAGATCGGCGTCCATCAGCACCACGGCCGCGCCGCGCGAATGGTCGAGCGCGGCGGCTATGGCGATCTCCTTGCCGAAATTGCGGCTGAAGGAGACGGCTTTCACCCGCGCATCCTCCGCATGCAATTCGCGCAGCCCTTGCAGGGTCGCGTCCGAGGAGCCGTCGTCGACGAAGACGATCTCGAAGGAGGCCGCGGCCTGCTCGAGCACCGGCTTCAGCCTGGCGACGAGGGGGCGAAGATTGGCCGCCTCATTGAAGACCGGAATGGCTACGGATATCTCCGGAGGCGGATTTTCGACTTTATCGTCCATCGCTCGCCTTATAGGTTCGAACCGGGCAAGACCTAGGCGGGCGCGCGAAAATGCGCAAGCGCGCCAGCGCGGCGGGGAGGTAGGAAGAAATGGCGGCGCAACGTTCGATCGCGCTCTGCGCGGACGATTATGGGCTCTCTATGGGCGTCAGTCTCGGCATTCTCGAGGCGCTGGACGCCGGGCGCCTCTCGGCGGTCTCGGCGCTGACCAATGCGGAGCGCTGGCCGGCGATGGGCAGGGAGCTGGCGCGCCGCGGCCACGACGCCGATATCGGCGTCCATTTCAATCTGACGCTCGGGCGGCCGCTCACCAACATGCCGAAATTCGCGCCGGGCGGCGTGTTTCCGGCGCTGCGCCAGGTGATTCGCGCCGCCATGCGCGGCAAGCTGCCGATGGACGAGATTCGCGCCGAGGTCGATCGTCAGATCGACCGTTTCTATGCGGTGATGGGCCGCGCGCCGGATCATCTCGACGGGCATCAGCATGTCCATGCGCTGCCCGGCGTGCGCACCGCTCTCTTCGACGCGCTGGAGAAGCGCGGGCTGCAGGGCGAGAAGCTGTGGCTGCGCGACGCCGGCGACAGAATGCATCGCATCATCATTCGCGGCTCGGACGTCCGCAAGGCCTTGGCCGTCCGCGCCATCGGCCGCGGCTATCGCAACGAGGCGACGGCGCGGGGCTTCCTCTTGAACGAGGGCTTCGCCGGTTTCTCCGCCTTCGATCCGGCGAGCGACTACGCGGCGCAATTCGAATCCTATCTGCGCGCGCCGGGGGAGCGCCATCTCGTAATGTGCCATCCCGGCCGCGTCGACGAGGATTTGCGCGCGCAGGACCCGGTGACGGTGACGCGCGAGCAGGAGCTCGCCTTTCTGCTGTCGCCGCGCTTCGAGGAGGTGATGGTCAACCGCAGCGCCGCGCTCGGCCGGCTGAGACGCGAGGCGTGATCCCTTCGTGTCTTCGTGGTTCGTTTCACGACGAAGACGCGAAGGTCAGCCGATCTCTATGTCGAGCCCGAGATCGAGCGTGCGCGCGGAATGCGTGAGCGCGCCGACCGAGATGAGGTCGACGCCCGTCTCCGCGACTGCGGCGATCGTCTCCAGCGTGACGCCGCCGGATGCTTCGGCGAGCATTTTTCCGCCGATCAGCGCGACCGCGGCGCGCAGCAGGTCGGGCGTCATATTGTCGAGCAGCACGATATCCGCGCCTTCCGCGAGCGCCTCCTCGAGCTGCTCCAGCGTATCGACCTCGATCTCGATCTTGGTCATATGGCTGGCGAAGGCTTTGGCGGCGCGCAGCGCCGGCGTGACGCCGCCGGCGACGGCGATGTGATTGTCCTTGATCAGCAGCGCATCGTCGAGGCCGAATCGGTGATTGGCGCCGCCGCCGCAGCGCACCGCATATTTCTCGAATGCGCGCAGCAGCGGCGTCGTCTTGCGCGTGTCGCAGACCTTGGCCTCGGTATGCGCGATTTTTTCCGCATAGCGCGCGGTGAGCGAGGCGACGCCACAGAGCCGGCCGAGAAAATTCAGAGCGACGCGCTCGGCCGAGAGAATCGCGCGCGCCGGGCCTTCGATATGGGCGAGGACATCGCCCTTGCCGATGCGCGCGCCATCCAGAATCGCGGGCGTGAAGACGACGGCGGGATCGACGAGGCGAAAGGCGCAGGCCGCCACGCCGAGGCCCGCGACGATTCCCTCTTCGCGCGCGGCGATGACGGCGCGGGCGCGGGCGGTCTCGGGGATCGTCGCCTGCGTGGTGATGTCGCCGGCGCGGCCGAAATCCTCGGCGAGCGCAGCGCGCACGATATCCTCGACGAGCGGGGCGGGAAGCGTCCAGGGGGCGGTCATGTCAGCGCCTCCTCGGCGATGGCGCGCGCTTGCGCCTCGGTCATATAGGAGCGATGCGCGAGAGCGTCCTCCACCTGCGGAAAATCGGAGCGGAAATGCGCGCCGCGGCTCTCGCGCCGCGCCAGCGCCGCGCTCGTCACCAGCAGCGCGGTCAGCGCCATATTGCGCAATTGCGCATGGGTCGTCGCCGCCTCTATGCGCAGGATCGCCCGCGCCGCGCGCGTGAGCCCGATCGCATCACGGATGACGCCGACATCGCGCGCCATCACATCGCGCAATTCGTCGACGAGGCCCTGGTCGGGCGCGCCCGCTTGATCGAGCGTCGGGGCGGGGGCGGGCGCTGTCTCGAGGCTCTGCGCGCCTATGTCGCTCGCGATGCGCGCCGCGAACACCACCGCCTCGAGCAGCGAGTTCGAGGCGAGGCGATTGGCGCCATGCACGCCGGTCGAGGCGACTTCCCCCGCGGCCCAGAGACCCGCGAGCGACGTCCGTCCGCGCATATCGGCAGCGACGCCGCCCATGTGATAATGCGCGGCGGGCGCGATCGGAATCGGCTCGGCGACGGGATCGACGCCGCCGGCCATGCAGCTCGCATAGACGGTCGGAAAGCGCGTCGGAAACTCGGCGCCGACCGCCGCGCGCGAATCGAGAAAAGCGCCGCCTCCCGCCGCGATGGAGGCGAAGACGCCGCGTGCGACGATATCGCGCGGCGCGAGCTCGGCGGCCGGGTCGATTTCCGCCATGAAACGATGGCCGGAACGATCGACGATGATCGCGCCTTCGCCGCGCAGCGATTCGGTCGCCAGCGGCGCCGGATCGACGCCTATGTCGATCGCCGTCGGGTGGAATTGCACGAATTCCGCGTCGGCGATGACGGCGCCGGCGCGCGCCGCCATTGCGAGGCCGATTCCGCGCGCCTCCTTCGGATTGGTGGTGACGCGATAGAGATGGCCGATCCCGCCCGTCGCCAGCACTGTGGCGGGCGAGAAAAAATCGCGCAGAAGGCCGTCGCGTCCCTTTGCGCGAAGGCCGATGACGCGGCCGTCGCGGGTCAGCAATTCCTGCGCGGAAAAGCCTTCGAAGAGCGTGATCGACGGCGTCGCGCGGACGGCGGCGACGAGCGTCTCCATGATCGCGCGGCCGGCCGTGTCGCCCTTCACGCGCACGATGCGCCGCTCGGAATGGGCGGCCTCGCGCGAGGGCGTCAGCTTCCCATTCGCGTGATCGAAGGGCACGCCATAGGAGAGCAGATCGTCTATGCGCGCGCGGGCTTCGCGCGCCATGCCGAGCGCGATCTCCGCATCGACGATGCCGGCGCCGGCTTTCAGCGTGTCCTCGGCGTGGCGCTCCGGCGAATCCGTGTCGAGCACGGCCGCGGCGACGCCGCCCTGCGCCCAGAAGGAGGCGGCGCCTTCGTCGATGGAGCCCGGCGTCAGCACGGCGACGCGCCGCGGCGCGAGCTTCAATGCGCAGAACAGGCCGGCGAGGCCGCCGCCGACGATGAGGATCGGAGCCTGTGTCACCGTGAAAGCTCCCGAGCGAGCGCTGCGCGCCTTCCCTCACTCTCCCCCGCGTCGCAAACCGGGTGTTCCCGGTTTGCGCAGAGAAGACCGAAGTCGGCGACAGCCGACTTCGGATAGGAGAGGGGGCGGCGGGTCCTTCGCGAAATGTCGATGACGCGCGAATTCTGCTCCCTCTCCCGCGTAGCGGGGGAGGGTCGGGGAGGGGGCGCGCCGGTCATTGATCGACCGCGACGGCGGCGAGCTTGGCGAGCGCCTCGCTCTCCTTGGCGATCGCCGCCGCCACTAGCGCAAGCGTGCGTTCCGGCAAGGGCAGGGCGAGCGCCGCGCCATGGCCCTTGGGCGACATTTTGCAGAACGTCTTGCCGAGGATGTCGACGATCTTGTCGTCGTCGTAGTCTTTGTATTTCTCGTGGAAGTCGTCGAAATAATGCTCGAGGAAGACGATCGCCGCGACATTCTCCAGCGCCTGGGAGTCGCGGTCCTTCTTCAGCTTTTCCTTGCGGATGATCGCGCCGACGTGCGCGATCGCCGCTTCGTCGTAGCCTTGCGCGCGCATCAGCTCGCCGACGAGGCGGGCGTGATGGATGCGGCATTCCTTGCGCCAGTCATTGTAGCCGTGGCGGCCGAGCGGGAAAGTCTCGCGCGGAATATCCCAGCGGCGCAAATGCTGCGCGCGCGTCGCGATCTTCAGCAACTCGGAGGCGTCTGGATAGAGGGCGGAAAGCCGCGCCGTCATATGTTCGGCATAGACGATCTCGAAAGCGCGCTCGGCGCCGTCGATCGTCACCTTGCGCGGATCGTCGGCATTGGCGGCGTCGATCGTCGCGATCAGAGCCTCGTATCGAGCCGTCATGGCCGCGCTCCTTGGAAAATTCCTTCTCCCGCAGGCGGGAGAAGGTGAGGCGTTCACCCCAGATCGATCATCCGCTGCACGGCGATGCGCGCTCGCGCGGCGATCAGCGGGTCGACCGTCACCTCCTCGCGGATATGCACCAGCGCGTCGAGGATCTTGGGCAGAGTGATGCGCTTCATATGCGGGCAGAAATTGCAGGGGCGGATGAACTCGGTGCCCGTCGTCTCCGCGGCGACATTGTCGGCCATGGAGCATTCGGTCACCAGCAGCACGCGCGCCGGCTTCTTCGTGCGCACATAGTCGATCATCGCCGCCGTCGAGCCGGCGAAATCGGACATTTCCACCACTTCGCGCGGACATTCGGGATGGGCGATGATCTTCACGCCCGGATGATCGGCGCGATAGGTCTCGAGCTCTTCCGCGGTGAAGCGCTCATGCACCTCGCAGGCGCCGCGCCAGGCGATGATCTTCACTTTGGTCTGCGCCGCGACATTCTCGGCGAGATAGCGATCCGGCAGCATGATGACGCGGTCGGAGCAAAGGCTCTCCACCACTTTCAGCGCATTGGAGGAAGTGCAGCAAATATCGACCTCCGCCTTCACCTCCGCCGAGGTGTTGACATAGGCGACGATCGGCACGCCCGGATATTCGGCGCGCAGCGCGCGAACGTCGGCCGCGGTGATGGAGGCGGCGAGCGAGCAGCCGGCCTCGAGATCGGGCGTCAGCACGACCTTCTCGGGGCTCAGAATCTTGGAGGTCTCGGCCATGAAATGCACGCCGCCCTGCACGATGATCTCGGCGTCGGAGGAGGCGGCGAGCTTGGCGAGCTGCAGGCTGTCGCCGACGAAATCGGCGACGCAATGATAGATTTCCGGCGTCTGGTAATTATGGGCGAGGATGACGGCGTTGCGTTCCCGCTTCAGCTCGTTGATCGCCTTCACATAAGGCGCATGGAACGCCCATTCGATCGCCGGCATGACCTTCGCCACGCGCTCATAGAGATGGGCGGTCGCGGTCTCGACCTCCTTGTTCCAGGCGAGATTGGGCATGGGCAGCACCGGAAAGAGCTGCGCGGCGCCGTCGAGCGCGCCCAAAGCCGGAGCGGGCGCTCGCTCTTTGTCGGCGGTCTGGAACGGGATGGCCATTTGGCTTGCTCCGAACTCACTTATGCTCAATTCGAGCATAAGAGGGCCAATCAACAACTCCACCGGGAGCCCCCGACAGAGAACGGTTTTCAGCTTAGAAGCGATGTGACGTTTCGGCAACCCTCGTCGAACCGTCGACCCGAGACATATGCTCTCGATGAGTATATGTCAAATGCGCCTATATGAAAAAAGAGCCCGAGCCGCTTCCCGCGGTCTCGGGCTCTTCGCTATCCACGAATGATTTCGGCTATCGAGCGAAGACGGCGCCCTTCCGCTTCAGATAATTGCGGTCCACATAGCCGGACTTGCCCTCGAAGGTGACCTTGCACCAGCTGGTCATCCAGCCCTTTTGGCAATCGGAGGACACGACCTTGCGGCCGGGCGGGATTTTGGCGACGACCTTCCAGCTCTCGCCGGGGCCGGATCGCACGGCGGTGGCGGCGCGCGTCACCAGCGGCGCGACGATGACATTCTTCATCGTCGGCTCCAGCGTGTTTGCGGCGACGAAGCCGCGTTTGCCCTTATAGTGGATCTGGCACCAATCGTGTTTCCAGCCCGGCCCGCAATTGTCGAGCTGGATTTTGGCGCCGGCGGGGATCTGGGCGATGACCGGCCAGCGCGCGCCGGGGCCGGACCGCATATTGGAGAAATCCGTGGCGACGGTGGAAGCCGCCATGGCCGAGGCGGCGCTGAGGGAGAGGGCCGCCGCGAGGAGCGGCGAGCCGAGCCGGAGGTGCATGGCGATCTCCTGTTTCGCGAAGAATAGCGGGAAAGGGCGTTCTCTATGTCGGGCAGATTCGAGAACTCTTTTTCATCCCCTTTGGTTCCGCCGTCGCTTTCGAGCATTCGTCTCGAGGATTTCTCAACCATGACGGCGGGCCTCGCCCACTGGCCAGCGCGCGAGAAACTGTTATAGACGGCGGCCATGCCGCCAAAATCGCATCCCGTCTTTCCGCATCGCCATCTGCTCGGCATAGAGGGGCTGTCGCGCATCGACATTGTCACTCTGCTCGACATGGCCGAGGAGGCGATCGAGGTCTCCCGCCAGGTGGAGAAGAAGCGCGCCACTCTGCGCGGCCGCACCCAGGTCAATCTCTTCTACGAATCCTCGACCCGCACCCAGGCCTCTTTCGAGATCGCCGGCAAAAGGCTCGGCGCCGATGTGATGAACATGTCGGTCGCCAATTCCTCGGAGAAGAAGGGCGAGACGCTGCTCGACACGGCGATGACGCTGAATGCGATGCGCCCGGATATCCTCGTCGTGCGCCACGCCCGCGCCGGGGCCGTTCATCTGCTGGCCCGTAAGGTCGATTGCGCCGTCGTCAACGCCGGCGACGGGGCCCATGAGCATCCGACGCAGGCGCTGCTCGACGCGCTGACGATCCGCCGCCACAAGGGCCGGATCGAGGGGCTCACCGTGGCGATTTGCGGCGATGTGCTGCATTCGCGCGTCGCGCGGTCCAACATTATTCTTCTGAGCGCGCTGGGCGCGCGGCTGCGCGCGGTCGGCCCCTCGACGCTCGCGCCCGATTCGCTCGCGCGGCTCGGCGTCGAAGTGTTCCACGACATGCGCTCGGGGCTCGCCGGCGCGGACATAGTGATGATGCTGCGGCTTCAGCGCGAGCGCATGAACGGCGCCTTCGTGCCCAGCTCCCGGGAATATTTCCATTTCTTCGGTCTCGACGAGGAAAAGCTCGCCTTTGCTGCGCCCGATGCGCTGGTCATGCATCCGGGCCCGATGAATCGCGGCGTCGAGATCGACTCGAGCGTGGCCGATGGAAGCCGCTCGCTCATTCGAGATCAGGTGGAAATGGGCGTCGCCGTGCGCATGGCGGTGCTGGAGGCGCTCGCGCAGCACCTGCCGAATGTGTAGAATGCGCTTCTTTCGTCGATCGCAGAGAGGCGCCGCATGGTCTTTGTCGTTCGTCTGATCACACTGTTTTCCGAAAGCCTCTTGCAGCAGTTCGTCAATGGCGTCGGCATAGTCGCTTTGATGGTCGCGCTCACTGTCGGCTTTTTTCGCCTGTCCTGGTGGAAGAGCGTGCTGATTCTCACCTTCATCTTCGGCTTCGGCGTCGAATATCTCTTCGAAGGGTGGATCAAATTCTCCGACAAGGCGCAGAGCGCCAGCGAGCGCTGGCCCTGGATGCTGCTGATCTATTTCTTTATCGTCTTCGTCGGCTATTGGAGCGGCCGCTTCGGCCGTCGCCATTTGGAGCGCCGCGGCAAGGCCGCTCCGCCGCATGTGAGGTGAAGGGCGCAGTTTACGGCTTTCGCACGCGAATTCGTAGCTCCGCCTTTCCTTCGATCAGCCTTTGCGGGTCGAAAGAGCCGGTGGCGACGGCCACGTATGCGTGGCGCTGCTCGACGATATTGCTCAAGCCCGCGAACGGGCTGAACAGGTCGGAGGCGACGACGATGTCGTCGATCGAAACATCGGTCCGGTGGAGCTTGTGGTCGATCGAAAACTTCTCGATCCGCGACAGCTCGTCGCGCGAAAAATAGAAGTCGACCATCGTCCGCGACGTGTCGATCGTCGGAGGAATTCCCGTTGTGTCGGGGTGCAACTGCTGGATATTTAAGAATTCGACTTTTTCATAACGCAGGAGGGTCGTGTCCTCGACCACGCCGGGCGCCGCGCCTTTCGGCTCGTCGAGCGCGGCGTGAAGAACGACCGGGATCGCGCATAAGGCGGCGAAGCATGTGATTGCGCGACGGCGAGCGGCGTTCGGCATGTTCGAAGCTCCTCGACCTCGAAGCGGCGCGCGACCCGGAGCGATGTCCGAATCGCGCGCGCCGGGATCAGACGCCTTCGAACAGCGCGGTCGAGAGATAGCGCTCGGCGAAATCGGGAATGATCAGCACGATATTCTTGCCGGCGGCCTCGGGACGCGCGGCGATCTCCAGCGCGGCAGCGACGGCGGCGCCCGACGAGATGCCGACCGGAATGCCCTCGAATTTGGCGAGCTGGCGCGCGGTGTCGAAGGCCGTCTGATTGCCGATGGTGATGATCTCGTCGATGATCGTGCGGTCGAGGATCGGCGGCACGAAGCCCGGGCCGATGCCTTGAATCTTGTGCGGTCCCGGCGGACGGCCGGAGAGCACCGCGGAATCCTCGGGCTCGACGGCGACGACCTTGAGGCCGGGGCGGCGCGGCTTCAGCGCCTGGCCGACGCCGGTGATGGTGCCGCCTGTGCCGACGCCGGAGACGAAATAATCGACCTCGCCATTGGTGTCGTTCCAGATCTCCTCGGCCGTGGTCAGCCGATGAATCTCCGGATTGGCCGGATTTTCGAACTGCTGCGGAATGACCGCGTCGGGATTTTCGGCCGCGAGCTCGACGGCCTTGGCCACGGCGCCCTTCATGCCCTGCGCGGCCGGCGTCAGCACCAGCTCGGCGCCGAGCACGGCGAGAATGCGCCGCCGCTCGATCGACATGGATTCGGGCATCACCAGCACGAGGCGATAGCCGCGCGCGGCGGCGACGAAGGCGAGCGCAATGCCCGTGTTGCCGGAGGTCGGCTCGATGAGCAGATTGCGGCCCGGCGCGATGCGGCCGCTCTTCTCGAGCGAATCGATGAGATTGACGCCGATGCGATCCTTGACGCTGGCCAGCGGATTGAAGAATTCGAGCTTGCCCAGCAGATTGCCTTTGACGCCCTTCTCCTTGGCGAGACGGTCGAAACGCACGATGGGCGTGTCGGCGATGGTCTGGGTGATCGAATCATAGATGCGGCCGCGTCCCGGCTTTTCCGATCGGACGAAAATCGGCGCTGCTACTGCCTCTGACATGGGTTGCTCCTCGAATAGTGTTTGTCGCTTACGCGCTTGCTCTGACTTTAGCCTGCCACGGCTTCTTCGGCCACCCGGCGCGCACGGGGAAAGGCGATCTGCGGCGCGGTTTCCAGCGGCAGCGCCGTGGTCGCCTTGATCCGCTCCATGGCGAAGCGCGACACGACATTGCGCAAAGGCGCGACCGCGATCAGCCGCTTGTAGAAATCGTCGAAGGCGACCATGTCGGACACGACCACCCGCAGCATGTAATCGACGTCGCCCGCCATGCGATAGAACTCCACCACCTCCGGCATGGCGGCGACGGCGCGGGTGAAACGGTCGAGCCAGGCGTCGGAGTGCTCGCCGGCGACAATGGAGACATAGACGCTCAAGCCCAGGCCGAGCTTCTCGGGGGAGAGCAGGGCGACCCGCCCCTGCAGCACGCCGCTCGCCTCGAGCCGCTGAATGCGTTTCCAGCAGGGCGTCTGCGACAGCCCGACCTGCGCCGCTATGTCGGCGATCGAGAGGGAGGCGTCCTCCTGGAGAATCGAAAGAATATGCCGATCGATGGCGTCCATTGGCTCGTCCGTGGCGTTCGAGAATGATTTTTCTATAGTCCACAAAAATACTATAACATGTCAAGGTAAGAAGCGCCGCCCGAGCCGGATCGCCGCGACCGTGAGCGCACAGTGTCGAATCCGTTGAAACACGACCGCTGCGTGGGGCGCGGATGGCGTTGCGCCCTCGCCTCTGTTTTTTCGATGGGTTTTATAGGCTGGAGAAGAAACTCACCTTTCGACTCGGCGCGGACGGACGACGTCGGCCGAGTGGACAATCGGCGCGAAATGGCGCCATTTTGCTGTAGAACCCGGTCGCTGGAGAAGAATTCACCACAGCGCCGGCGAGGCGGATTCGAGGAGACGCCGCTCCATGTTGACGAAAAAAGCGAAATACGGATTGAAGGCGATGGTCTATCTGGCGCGCTTCGAGCCGGGGCGGACAGCGCTCGTCACCGATATCGCCACGACGAATCAGATTCCTAAGAAATTTCTCGACGCGATCCTCGGCGAGCTGCGCAACGCCGGCTTCGTCCACTCCAAGAAGGGCAAGGGCGGCGGCTATACGCTCGCCCGCTCGCCGCAGGATATTCGCGTCGGCGCCGTCATAAGAACGCTCGACGGGCCGCTGGCGCCGATTCAATGCGCGAGCCGCACCGTCTATCGCCGCTGCGACGATTGCGAGGACGAGGCCCGCTGCACCGTGCGGCTGCTGATGCTCGAGGCGCGCGACGCCATCGCCAATGTGCTCGACAATCGCACGCTCGCCCAGATGCGCGCGCTCGGCGAGGACGATCCCACGGGGGCGCTGATTTCCGAGCTCGAGCGGAGTTGAGGGCCGGAGGGAATTGAGGAATTGAAGGGAGGACGCGCGCCCGCCATGGACATGGGCGCGGCGCGAACCTATAAAGCGCACGGCCGAGCTCCTGCAGCCCGGCGAAACGAAAGCGTTCGGCGAGAGGAGCCGGCCCGTCCGAACGCCTTCTTTGGAATTTTGGCGTCTTTCAAGAGGCGGGGCGCCCGCGGCGGACCGGCGGCCGTCGTCGAGACCCCCCACGAGAGGCCGGCGCGACGCCGGAAGGTCGATGGCCGAAGCTGCCCAGCTCAAAGCAGAGACGAGTTCGCAACCCGGTTCGGCGACCGCCGTGCTGCGCCAGACGATGGTCGAGCGGCAGTTGCGCACTTTCGATGTGACGGACCTGCCGCTGCTGCGGCGCTTCCTCACCGTGCCGCGCGAGATTTTCCTGCCGCAGGACATCGCCCCGCTCGCCTATTCCGATCTCGCCTTGACGCTCGATGACGAGCGCGGCCGCCCGGCGCGTTCGCTGCTGCCGCCGCTGGTTCTCGCCCGCCTGCTGCAGGAGGCCGGCATACGTGAGACTGATCGCGTGCTCGACATCGCCGGCGGCACTTTCTACTCCTCGGCGCTGCTCTCGCCGCTGGCGCAGGAGATCGTCGCGCTCGAGGACGATGCGCGTCTCGCGGCGACGGCCCGCTCTTATCTCCAATTCATCGGGGCGAAGAATGTCCGCATCGAGACGGGGCCGCTGGCGGCCGGCGTTCCCGGCGCGGCGCCGTTCGACGTCATCATCATCCAGGGCGCTGTCGAGGCTGGCCTCGACCGTCTCTTCGAGCAGCTCACCCCCGATGGCCGGCTGCTCGCCATCGCCAAGTCGGAGCCGGACGCCGGCTGGGCGGTCACCCGTTTCGATCGCTCCGGCGGAGCGCCGGCCGGCGCGCGGGCGCTGTTCGACGCCTCCGCTCCTGTCGTGAAGGGCTTTGAAAAAGCGCCGGGCTTCGTGTTCTGAAGCCTTCGACCCAAAGTCTTGGATTCGCCCGGTTTCGAGCGTCGTGTTCCGTGAGTAGGCCGAACGGCTCGCCCCGCGTTCCTGTCGAGCGTCGGGCGCGCTGTGTTCCAGAGCGGGTCTTTGTGGAATGCGTATCGTCGAATTGCGTCCGTCGTCCTGGCTCGGGCTATGGCTTTTGGCCATGGGTCTCGCCTATCCGCCGGCGGCCGGGGCGGAGACTCTGAAAGAGGCGCTGGCGCGCGCCTATCACGGCAATCCCGACATTAATCAGCAGCGCGCCAATGTGCGCGCCAAGGACGAGGATGCGCCCAAGGCCGCCGCCGGAATGCGTCCCAAGGCGAGCATTTCGGCGAGCGCCGGCCCGCAGAACTCCAACATCAAGATCCCGGCCGGCCGCAGTCAGCTGACCGGGCAGCGCACCTATATGTACGACGAATATGTCGGCCATCCGCGCGGCGCGACGCTGAGCCTCTCGCAAACGCTCTATGACGGCGGCCGCACCGGCAATTCGGTGCGGCAGGCCGAGGCGGGCGTCCACGCCGCGCGCGAGGGGATGCGGCTCACCGAGCAGGCGACGCTGCAGAATGGCGCGACCGCCTATATGAATGTGCTGCGCGACACGGCGGTGCTCGATCTGCGCAGGAACAATGTCGCCGTGCTCGAGCAGCAGCTCGAGCGCACGCGCGACCGTTTCGCCGTCGGCGAGGTGACGCGCACCGATGTCGCCCAGGCCGAATCGACTCTCGCCCAGGCGCACACCGAGCTCTATGGCGCTCAGGGCCAGCTGAGGACCAGCGTCGCCAATTATCGGCAGATCATCGGCGCCGAGGCGAAGAATCTGAAGCCGGCGCAATCGGTCGAGACGCTGCTGCCGAGGTCGCTCGATCAAGCGATCGCCGTCGCCATTGTCGAGCATCCCGGCGTCGTCGCCGCTCAGCATCAGGTCGATGTCGCCGCGCTCGCGGTGAAAGTGGCGGAAGGCGCGCTTCTGCCGACCGTGTCGGTCGCCGCGCAGCTCTCGCAGCAATATGATTCGTTTCTCGGCTCGCCCGCGACGCGGCAGTTTTCGGCCGGCGCGAGCGGACGCCTCGATGTGCCGCTCTATCAAGGCGGCGCCGAATACGCCTCCATCCGACAGGCCAAGGAGCAATTGGGCCAGGCGCGTTTCAACGCCGATCTGCAGCGCGACAGCGTGCGCGCCAGCGTGGTGTCGAGCTACGCCCAGCTCGACACGGCGCGCGCCTCGCTCGTCTCCGGCCAAGCCGCTGTCAAAGCGGCGGAAATCGCGCTGCGCGGCGTACGCGAGGAGGCGCAGGTCGGCCAGCGCACGACGCTCGATGTGCTGAATGCGCAATATGCGCTGCTCAACGCCCGCGTCGCGCTGATCATCGCGCAGCGCGACCGCGTCGTCGCTTCTTATGCGGCGCTCGGCTCGATCGGCCGCCTCTCGGCCGAGAGCTTGAGCCTCGACGTCGTCGCTTATGATCCGTCGGCGCATTTCGAGCAGGTGAGAGGCCTGTGGCTCGGCGTCGACACGCCCGCCCAGCGGTGAGCGGCGCGCCGCAAGGCGGGGTTGTGTAAAAAAATCGTGTGCAAACTCCCGTACGCGCAATCCCCATGGTTTTACCGAAAGGCGGAATCATCGGATGATGCGAATCGACGCTCGACCCGAGCGGAAGAGAAGAGCGAGCGGCGACGATATCGCGAGAAGGCGTCGCCGCGAGACGGGAAGCAGCACATCTCATGAGCGCAGTGAACGCTTCGATCAATGCGCCGGCGCTCGACGCCGAGCGCCGGTCGCACGAGCCGTCGATGGAGGAAATCCTCGCATCGATCCGCCGCATTATCGCCGACGATGACGCCTTGCCGGCCGCAAGGCGCGAGAAGGAGAAGCGCCCGGCCGAGCCGCCGCAGCGCGAGGAGGCGCCGCCTGCGCCCGTTGCGTCTGCGCCCGTTGCACGAGCGCCGATCGTCGCCCGGCCGGTCGCGCCTGCGCCGGTCGCGGCGGCTCCCGCTCCCATCCCTGCGGTCGAGCCGGCGAAACCCGCCGATTTCTGGCTGCGGCCGAGCGCGGCTCCCGAGCCGGCGGCGCGCGCGCCCGATTCGGCGGATCAGACCCGCTGGTCCGAGGACACCGCCGAGGAGGTCGTGGACGAAAAGCTCGACGAGCCGGTCGCCGCGTCGGAGGAGATCTACGTCCAGGACGTCGAGGACGAGGTCGTCGACGATGAGGAGTCGGCGATGGCGAGCCTCGCCGAGTCGAGCTCGATCGAGCCGCGCCCGATCGAGCCGGCCAATGACAGCGAGCCCACGCCGCTCGTCTCGACGGATGCGGCCATGTCGATCGGCGCGCATTTCCAGGCTCTGGCGGCCAGCATCGTTATCAGCGAGGCCGATCTCATCGAGCGCTACGCGCAGGACATGTTGCGGCCCATGCTCAAGCAATGGCTCGACGACAATCTCCCGCCGCTGGTCGAGCGGCTGGTGCGCGCAGAGATCGAGCGGGTGGCGCGCGGGCGGCGCTGACCGCTCCGTTCGGCCCCGCGCCGAAACGGCCAGACCGAGGCCGTTAACGGCGCTTATACTCTGTTCGGCGCAATGTGGCGGCATGTTCGCTCGTCACGTTTTGCGCTCCTTCGTGATCCCCCTGCTGCTCTACGGAGCGGCGGGGCTCGTGGCGGCTTATTTTGTCTGGCATGGCGTCAATGGCCAGCGCGGGCTCAAGGCCGGCGTCGAATATGAGCAGCGCATCGCCGAATTGCGCGCCGAGCTCGGCGGCCTGAAGGCCGAGCGCACGCAATGGGAACGCAAGCTGGCGCTGGTGCGTGGCGACGTCGTCGACGCCGATATTCTCGACGAGGAGGCGCGCATGGTGCTCGGCCGCGCCCATCGCAACGACATCGTCATCCTCACGCCGCCTCCGCCGCCAGCGCGCCGCTGAGGACGGCGTCGCGAGACCGCTCGTTTTCGTCGCGCTCTCGAGCTATTCTGCCGAAGGCGGAGCGCTCGTCGCGATGCGGGCAGGGGACGAGGGCTCGCTCATCGCCTCATACGCTCCCAGATAGAGTCAGAGACGACGAGGATGGGCGGCCATGCCGGCAGCGGACAAAAACGCGAAATTCGCCGATGTCGCCGGCGCGGCCGAAGGCGCGCAGGCCGAGGGCGGGATTCTGGCCTTCTCGCGTGAGCAGGAGCTCGCCGCTTATCGGGCGATGCTGCTGATCAGGCGTTTCGAGGAGAAGGCCGGCCAAATGTATGGCATGGGCCTCATCGGCGGCTTCTGCCATCTCTACATCGGCCAGGAGGCGGTCGTCGTCGGCGCGCGAATGTCGGCGAAATCCACAGATCAATTCATCACGGGCTATCGCGACCACGGCCATATGCTGGCCTGCGGCATGGAGCCCAGGCATGTGATGGCGGAGCTCACCGGGCGTCGGGGCGGCTATTCCAAAGGGAAGGGCGGCTCCATGCATATGTTCTCGCGCGAGAAAAACTTTTATGGCGGCCATGGCATCGTCGGCGCGCCCGTTCCGCTCGGCGTCGGCCTCGCTTTCGCCGATCTCTATCGCGGCGACGGCTCCGTCTCGCTGACCTTCTTCGGCGACGGCGCCGCCAATCAGGGCCAGGTCTACGAGAGCTTCAACATGGCGGAGCTCTGGAAGCTGCCCATCGTCTTCATCGTCGAGAACAATCGCTACGCCATGGGCACATCGGTCGCGCGCTCCTCGGCGCAGGCGAATTTTTCGATGCGCGGCACGGCTTTCAACATTCCCGGCCGGCAGATCGACGGCATGGACGTGCGCGCCGTCGCCGCCGCCGTTCACGAGGCGCTCGACTGGTGCCGCTCGGGCAAGGGACCGTTTCTGATCGAGGCGCAGACCTATCGCTATCGCGGGCATTCGATGTCCGATCCGGCCAAATATCGCTCCAAGGAAGAAGTGCAGCGCGTGCGCGAGGAGCATGATCCGATCGAGCAGGTGCGCGCCCGACTGCTGGCCGGCGGGACGACAGAGGACGAGCTGAAGCAGGTCGACGCCGCCGTTCGCCGCATCGTCTCCGAGGCCGCCGATTTCGCGACCAATGATCCAGAGCCCGATCCGAGCGAATTGTGGACGGATGTGGTTCTATGAGGGAAGGGCGGGCTCATCGCGCTCTTCCCCTTCTCCCGCGCGCGGGAGAAGGTGGCCAGGCGCAGCCGGGTCGGATGAGGGTCCGCGGTTTTTCGGCTTGTTCGAGACATACGTTTAGAGACGGTTGCAGCGGCAATAGCCCTCATCCGACCTCGCTTCGCGAGGCAACCTTCTCCCACGAGTGGGAGAAGGAAGAGCGCGCCCTTATCACCCGGCGGATAAATCCATGACCGTGAATGTCCTCATGCCCGCGCTATCGCCGACGATGGAGCAGGGCAAGCTCGCCAAATGGCTGAAGAACGAAGGCGACAAGGTCAAGGCCGGCGACATCATCGCCGAGATCGAGACCGATAAGGCGACGATGGAGGTGGAGGCGGTGGACGAGGGCGTGCTCGCGCGCATCCTCGTGCCGGGCGGCGCCGAGAATGTCGCCGTCAACACGCCGATCGCCATCATCGCGGAAGAGGGCGAGGAGGTCGGCCCCGTCGAGGCCGCCGCGCCGACTTCGGCTCCCGCCACAGCGCCGGATATTCCGGCTTCCGCTCCGCCAGAGGCGGCCGCGGCGGCGAGCGCGCCCGTTGCGCCGGAAAAGCCCACGGCGGTTCCCGCGGCTCCGGCGCCCAAAGCTCAGTCGGTGGCGGTCGCAGCGCCGGAAATTCCCGCCGACACGACGCTCATCCCGATGACCATGCGCGAGGCGTTGCGCGACGCCATGGCCGAGGAAATGCGCCGCGACCCGAATGTCTTCGTCATCGGCGAGGAGGTCGCCGAATATCAGGGCGCCTATAAGGTCACGCAGGGCCTGCTGCAGGAGTTCGGCCCGCGCCGCGTCGTCGACACGCCGATCACCGAATATGGCTTCGCCGGCCTCGCCGTCGGCGCCGCCTTCGCGGGGCTGCGGCCGATCTGCGAGTTCATGACCTTCAATTTCGCCATGCAGGCGATCGACCACATCGTCAATTCCGCGGCCAAGACGCTCTATATGTCCGGCGGCCAGATCAATTGCCCCATCGTCTTTCGCGGCCCGAATGGCGCCGCCGCCCGCGTCGCCGCGCAGCACAGCCAGGATTATGCGGCCTGGTTCTCGCAGGTTCCGGGGCTGAAAGTGGTCGCGCCCTCCAACGCCTCGGACGCCAAAGGGCTGCTCAAGAGCGCCATTCGCGATCCGAACCCCGTCGTGTTCCTCGAGAATGAGATTCTCTACGGCAAGCAATGGGACACGCCCATCCTCGAGGATTTCCTCATCCCGATCGGCAAGGCGCGCATCGCACGGGCCGGGACGCATGTGACGCTCGTCTCCTTCTCGATCGGCGTCTCGCATTGTCTCGCGGCGGCCGATGCGCTCGCCAAGGAAGGGATCGAGGCCGAGGTCGTCGATCTGCGCACGCTGCGGCCGATGGATGTTCCCGCGATCATCGAATCGGTGCGGAAGACCGGCCGCTGCGTGGCGGTGGAGGAAGGCTGGCCGCAATGCGGCATAGGCGCGGAGATCGCCGCGCGCGTGCAGGAGGAGGCCTTCGATTATCTCGACGCGCCTGTGCTGCGCGTCACCGGCAAGGACGTGCCCATGCCCTACGCCGCCAATCTCGAGAAGCTGGCTCTGCCTTCCGTCGCCGATGTGATCGCGGCGGCGAAGGCCGTTCTCTATAGGTGATGTCATGGCGCTCTCTGGAGAAGAACGGCTCGCGCCCGGCGGAGCCGACGGCCGCATCTTCGCTTCGCCGCTCGCGCGACGGCTCGCCAAGGAAGGCGGGCTCGATCTCGTCGCGATGAAGGGCTCCGGCCCGCATGGCCGAATCGTCGAGCGCGATGTGAAGGCGGCGCTGGCCGCCGGCCCTCGTCCCGTGGCGTCCGGGCCGCTGCTCGAAGCGCCGGCCGGCATGTCGGACGCGGTCGTGCGTCAACTGTTCGCGCCCGGCTCCTTCAGCGAAATCCCGCATGATTCGATGCGCAAGGCGATCGCGCGGCGCATGACCGAGGCGGTGCGCAGCATTCCGCATTTCACTCTGCAGACGGATTGCGAGATCGACGCGCTGCTGCGGCTGCGCGAGGATTACAACAGCGCGGCGCCGCTCGGCGCCGATGGAAAGCCCGAGTGGAAGGTCTCGGTCAACGACATCATCGTCAAGGCGATGGCGCTGGCGTTGCAGACGGTTCCGGACGCCAATGTCACCTTCACACAGACGGCGATGCTGAAGCACAAATCGTCGGATGTCGGGGTCGCCGTCTCCATTCCGGGCGGGCTGGTGACGCCCATCGTGCGCAACGCCGAGACCAAGAGCTTTCGCGCGATCGCCACAGAGCTGAAGGACCTCGCGCGGCGCGCCCGCGAGCGCAAGTTGAAGCCCAATGAATACGAGGGCGGCTCGACCGCCGTCTCCAATCTCGGAATGTTCGGCGTCAAGACTTTCGCCGCGGTGATCAATCCGCCGCATGCGACGATCCTCGCCGTCGGCGCCGGCGAGGAGCGCGTCGTCGCGAAGAATGGCGCGCCCGCCGTCGCGACGATCATGAGCGTGACGCTCTCCGTCGATCATCGCGCCGTCGATGGCGCGCTCGGCGCGACCCTGCTCGCGGAATTCAAACGGCTGATCGAGCACCCCGCCGTCATGCTGGCGTGAGAGGGCCGCTGGCGCATCGGCCGGCGGGATTGTCCGATTGTTCGACATAAATCACTATTACGTAACGTAAGCCTCACGCGAATCTTTCACGGAAGTTACGCGAGGGTCACATTACCTTGGCGTTACGTCGAAATTCATTCGAATTGCCAAAAAATCCCGGCAGATACGCGCGTCTGTCAGGATGGTGACAGGGTCTTTCCCTATGATTGCGAACGCTCGATCGGCGGCGATGGTCGGATCACGGCGATATTATTCAGAGGAGATTTCGAGATGGACAATGTCTCGCGCGGCGCCCAGGGCGGCTGGCGCGATCTGTCGCAATATCTTCCGGTCCGGGCGAGGATGCGTCCGCCTCTGCGCCGCAAGGCGCAATCGCTCGTTCATCGTGGCGATCTCGCGCCCGACTGCGTCGTGACCTCGATTTTCGAAATGGGCGAAGCGGTGATGTGCGTCACGCAATTCACCTTCGGCGGCGAGGCGCGCCAGACGCTGATCGCGCCGCTGACGCAGCTCGCTTTCGATCGTGGCGGACCGCTTTCGAAAGAGATCGATCTTCTGCGCGCGCGCAATGGGATGCGAGACCCTGCGGCGGCTCGGCGTCAAGCGCCGACGCCG
The DNA here is from genome assembly GCF_036560965.1 of Methylosinus sp. Taxonomy (NCBI): domain Bacteria; kingdom Pseudomonadati; phylum Pseudomonadota; class Alphaproteobacteria; order Hyphomicrobiales; family Methylocystaceae; genus Methylosinus; species Methylosinus sp. The sequence goes on from NZ_DATBQF010000008.1 coordinate 95,702, forward strand.
CGCGCCTCCGGTCGCCGACCATCGGAGATTTCTTAACGAGCCGTTCATCGACTTGTGCGTCGACACACAGATCGTCGCCGCCCCGTCGCGCAATATCATGGCGTTCGAAACGAGCCATAGAACGCCGAGCGATATTGAGAACGGAGCATTGCGATGACCGAATTTGCCCAGAACGTTTTCGATTTCATCAAGAGCGTGGCCCTGGTGACGGCGCTCGGCGCGCCGAGCGCCGCCGCCGGGGTCTTCGCCTATGAGCGGCCCGACACGATCCTCCAGCTTCTCTCCAAGGTGCAGTCGGTCGAGATCGGCGATTTCAAGCTCGCGCTGGGACAGAAGGCTTTCGAGATCAACGCCGACCTCGGCGGGTCGAAGAGCGGCGACGCCAGGGTCGAGATTATCGAGCGCGCGAGAAACCTGGGGCCGCGGGAAGTCGAGCGATTGCTCCATCTCCTGCCGCTCGACACGGCGAATATGGACAAGCTCGGCGCCGAGGCGATCAAATGCGACTATGACAAAGCCGACGCCAGAACGCGTCTCTATGCCGTCATCGACAAATCGCTCGAAGAAAAGAAGCTGATCGCGATCGAGCTGCGCAATGAATTCAACGAGCAGAAATTGCACCCCGTCTACGGACGTCCGAGCGGCTGCTATCGAGCCGTCCTCACCGCGGCCGGCGCCGATGTGAAGTCGATGATCGTCTCCGAATTGACGCGCTATTTCTCCAGCGAGCTCGATGTGGGCGCGCCGCCGGCCGCCGGGAAGCCGGCGAGCCATAATCCCGCGAGCGACAAATCGGTCAGCGAGAAGCCGAAGACAAAGCTCGCCAGGACGCGCCGCGAGCCGGAGGAGCGGATCGCCGCCCGCTGAGCCGTCCCGGGCCCGTCGGACAGCGGAAACATCCGCCGTCCCGCGAAATCTTCGATCTCGCGCGATTTCCGGGCGCTCGACCGTTTTCGGTCGGGCGCGAAGCGCGCTAAGACAGCGCCTATGAGCGGCAATGCGGACACGAGGGAAGGCGCGCAGATCGTCGAGATCCTGCTGCCGGTGGCCGTCGACATCGCCTATTCCTATTTCGCGCCTCCAGCGCTGCGTCTTTCGCCCGGCGATTGCGTCGAGGTCCCGCTCTCGACGCGCAAATCCTTCGGCGTCGTCTGGTCGGTCGCGCCGGCGGGCGCCGCCGGGCCCGGCAATCTCAAGAGCGTGATCGCGAAATATGACCGGCCGCCGCTCGACGAGACGCTGCGCGGCTTCGTTGATTGGGTGGCGCGCTGGACGCTGGCGCCGCGCGGCATGGCGCTGCGCCTCGCCACCCGCGCCGTGGAGGAGGCCGCGCCCGAGACGCCCCGCGTCGGCTATCGGCTCCAGGGCCCGCCGCCCGAGCGCATGACGCCGGCGCGGGCGCGCGTCATCGCGGCGGCGGAGGGCGGGCTGACATTTTCCAAGGGCGAGCTCGCCCGCATCGCCGGCTGCTCCAATGGCGTCGTGGATGCGCTCGTCGACGCGGGCGCGCTCGAGGCCGTCGCTCTGCCGCCCGAGCCCGTCGCCGCAGCGCTCGATCCCGATCACGCGCCGGCCTCGCTCCATGCCGAGCAGCGCGTGGCGGCCGAGGCGCTGACCAGCGCGGTGGAGCAGGGCGGCTATCGTCCGTTTCTGCTCGAGGGCGTGACCGGCTCCGGCAAGACGGAGGTCTATTTCGAGGCCATCGCCGAGGCGTTGCGCGCCGGCGGCCAGGCGCTGGTGCTGATGCCGGAGATCGCGCTCACCGCGCAATTCCTCGAGCGCTTCGCCGCGCGCTTCGGCGCCAAGCCGGCCGAATGGCATTCCGGCGTCTCCGAGCGCAAGCGCGCGAGATTATGGCGCGGCGTCGCCCTGGGCGAGGTGAAAGTGGTGGCGGGCGCGCGCTCGGCGCTGTTCCTGCCGTTCGAAAATCTGCGGCTCATCGTCGTCGACGAGGAGCATGAGGCCGCCTACAAGCAGGAGGACGGCGTCGCATATCACGCTCGCGACATGGCGGTGGTGCGCGCGAGGCTCGAGGGCGCGACCGTCGTTCTCGCCTCGGCCACGCCCTCCATCGAGACGCGGGTCAATGCGCAGACCGGCCGCTATGCGCATTTGCGGCTCACCGCCCGCGCCAATGCGCGCCCGATGCCGCAGATCGATGCGATCGACATGCGCAACGAAGGGCCGGAGCGCGGACGCTGGATTGCGCCGCGACTGGCCAGAGAGGCGCAGGAGACGATCGCGCGCGGCGAGCAGGCGCTGTTCTTCCTCAATCGGCGCGGCTATGCGCCGCTGACGCTGTGCCGCAGCTGCGGCCATCGCTTTCGCTGCGAGAATTGCGACGCCTGGCTCGTCGAGCATCGCTTTCGCCGCGCGCTGGTCTGCCATCATTGCGGCCATGTCGAGCGCCGCCCGCACATCTGCCCGGAATGCGGGGAGGAGGACTCGCTCACCGCCTGCGGGCCGGGCGTCGAGCGGCTGGCCGAAGAGGCCGCGATCCTGTTTCCGGACGCCCGCGTGCTGGTGCTCTCCTCGGATTTTCCGGGCGGGCAGGAGCGGCTGCGGCGCGAGCTCGCCGAAATCGCGGCCGGCGGTTTCGATATCATCATCGGCACGCAATTGGTGGCCAAGGGCCATAATTTCCCTTTCCTCACGCTGGTCGGCGTGGTGGACGCCGATTCCGGCCTCGGCAGCGGCGACCCCCGCGCCGCCGAGCGCACCTTTCAGCTGCTCGCGCAAGTGACCGGCCGCGCCGGCCGCGGCGACAAGCCGGGTCGCGCGCTGATCCAGAGCTGGCAGGCCGATCATCCGGTCATTCGCGCCATCCTCTCCGGCGAGGCCGAGGCGTTCTACGCGCAAGAAACGCGGCTGCGCGAGCGCGCCGGCCTGCCGCCCTTCGGCCGTCTGGCGGCGCTGATCGTCTCCGCCAAGGACGCCGGCGCCGCCGAGACTCATGCGCGCGCTCTGGCGCGGGCGGCGCATTCGGTTCCCTCGACCGATCGCTATCGCGTCGCGCCGGCCGGCGGCCTGCCGGAGGAGGGCGAGATCACCGTGCTCGGCCCGGCCGAGGCGCCCATCTCGCTCATTCGCGGGCGCTATCGTTTCCGCCTGCTGGTGAAGGCGCCCAAAAGCGCCGATCTGCAGGCCTATCTGCGCGCCATGCTGGCGGCGGCGCCCAAGGAGCGCGGCGGCGTGCGCGTGGCGGTGGATGTCGATCCGCAGAGCTTCTGGTGATGATAGGAAGATAGTCAAGTCGCGCGAAAGCGTCCCGCCGGCTTGCGCGGCGGGCGGGGGGGAAGGGCGTTTCGGGACGCTCCGGCCCCTTTTGGCCGCAGCGCTATTTTTTGCATTGGTTCCGGAGCGTCCCGAAAGGCGGTTGACGTTCTCGTCGACATCCCGAGGCTTGGTCGGACCCGCGAATCCTGGGATTTCTCGATCAAGACGCGATCGAGCCCGACGGCCTGGGATCACGGAGCGGTTCTTGTTTCTCCCTATGGACGGGAGAAGAACGCCGCCCGGCGACGCGCTGCCTGTCCGAGGACGGGGGTCGCCATCCCGGATGGAGCCGCCTCCCGCCCGCGCCCCCTGACCCGAGGAACGCGCCCTTTGTGGGCGGGAGTGGGAGGGGTATAGGAATATTTTCAGGATGTGTCAAGGTGGGGAGAATTTCGGCTTGTGAGCCTGAAGCGGTCATTTGCGGAATCGGGCAATGGGACGAGTGGCGCTCCGCATCGCACTGGAAACGGTCGGTCCACGCTCAGGGCGCCGCCCCTCCTGACGATAATCGAAGTCGAGGCCGGCGTATCCGATTTAACAGATCCTTGTCATGGCGCGGCTATTCATCGCCGGGAGGTCGAAGAGCCGATTTCGAGGCGCGCATGATATTGCTAATTTACTTTGTCATTATTGCCATTCTAGGCGCTCTTGCGGCCCTCATGACAGTTCGCGACGTGGCGGTCATAGTAGCGTTTCTAACGCTCGGGCTCGGCTTTCCGATCATCTTGGCTGCGACCGCGTTCGTCTACGGCGTTTGCGCCTTGCCTGCCGTCGCCGGTCGGCGCTTCGGCTCGGGCTGGGAAGGCGTCGCGCTCTCCGCCGGGATCATGGCGACCGTCGCCATTGTCCCCGGATACGACGCTCAGAGGCGAGCGGAAGAGGCCTCGATACCCTTCAAGCGATTTGATTTTGCGCCCCCGGAGCTAATCGGCGTCACGTCCCTGGAGATTCGTCGCCGCGCCGCCGATTACGATCGGACGTTCATGGATACGGACGCCTGCGGTTACGAATGCCGCGCTCTGCTCACCTATGGTCGGGTCGAGTGGGTGCGGGTCGTCATGATCGATGGAGCCGCGGCCGGCTCGTTCTACAGGCTCGAACGCGGAAAAAGCTGCGCCGCGCCTGACGGCGCGACGTCGGAAACCGCGACTTGCGTCCTGCCGGCGCGAGACTCCGGAGAGGCGCCCGAGCTGACGATCCAATTCGACACCTTGTCGCTCCTTCCACATGATGAGCCGAGCCCGCTGCGACTGGTGGTTCCACGGACCACCAAAACCGTGACTGCGCATTGGCGGGAAGGCGGCGAAGCAACTGAAATCCTCCATCAAACGGAAGTCGGAGTCGATGTGGCCGTGGTCCCGGCGATCTGGGGGCCGATCATCGACGGAATGCACAGCGAAGGCCTCGACATCATGAGGCGTCGCATCGTCATCGATCGGATTTCGTTCAACGGGACCTTGGCGCGGCTCGGTCTTTCACTCGAGCGGCCTCCCGGCGCGGCGTCGGTCGAAACCAAGCCAACGAGCGGGCAGAGCATCAATGACTTGATGACCAGAGAGGCTCTCGCCGTGCTGAACCTGCCGCAGACCGAGACCTTCGATCCCCAACAGGCAAAGCCGATACACGATTGGCTCGAGCACGCGACCAATATGAAGGAGTGGACTCCACCCTCGATCGACGTCTTGCGCCGGATCGCGCATGACCGGCGCATCCGATCGCCCATGTCTTTCGATAGAATATTCGAGCACAACCCCGTCGTCACGGCGGCGCTGATGCCGGACATGCTTCAGATGATCGCGACTGATGGGATAGGGCCGGATCACACTGCCGCCCGCCGGGCTGCTTACACATTCCCTCGATTGGCCCCCGCGCTTCTCGAGCCCTACGCCGATCAGATCGTCGCGCTGCTCGATCGGGGACGGGCCGTGCAAGAAATATTGCTCCCTGCGGTCGGGCGTCTCGGCGTCGACCCCACGCCTTATCTTCTTCCCTTCGGCGCCGATCTCGATCCGCGGGCGATCGATCGGTTGGCGAGGATCAAAGGCGCATGCTACGCGGACAAGCGCTGGGCGTCGAAACTGGTCGGCCTGCTGAAGGAGGCGCTGAGTTCGAATCCACATAACGAGCGCAGGCGCCGTAAAGCATTCCTGTCGGCTATCGCCAATCTCGGCGATCGTGACTTCGTCGCGCAGGAACTTTCCCGTGAGAGCGACGAAGCTCGGCTGCTTTCTGAAATCAACCGATATCTCACGGACAAGCGTTATCCGCCGAACTCGGTCTGCTCCACGATCGGAGGGGATTGAGAGTGTATTTCGCTCTGTGTCGAGCGCTGCGATCAAGGTCTTCGAGATCGGCCGGCGTCGAATGGCCGGTCCTGGCGCCACTGGGCCGTTTCCGAGGGCGAACGGGGAACTGTGACCCGTTGCGGACGCTCCCGTTTCGAGCAATTATGCCGGTCTCATGCATGACATTTCAGACGAGCGTCGCGGCGCCATATCCCCGCACGTACAGTCGGCTGTGGCTGCGATCGAGGGGATCGACCAGTGCGACGGGTTTGTCTGTCGCCGAGCGAACATAATCTTCCAGCTCAGACCCAGTGCGGGAATCGATGCTATACTTTCTCCCTGGATGATTGGGCCCGTCGTCTCGCAGGCGGTAATCGAAAACAATCCAGTACGCGCCAATGAATGACCGCCGTCGAACGTTCGTAACGATTGCAGGAACCGCTTCGCCGTACCTCAGTAGCCGCGCCTCCTGCGAGTATTGACGTCGCCACAGCCAAACACCCACGCCGTAAACGGCAAGAACGCCGATGGCTATCGGAAGGGAGAATTCGAAAGAACGATAGGGGACGAAAATTTCTTCCATTCCCGGATAACGAATGGCCGAGCGCTCGGGCTTTTGCGGGTCGTAGATGATTTCGACGAGCGATCCAGTGGACAGTCGATCAAAATAATTCTGACCGACATTGTCCCAGCCTTGGACGGCTTCGCCCGATGCGATACGAAACTCATAAGACAGCGAAACGAACGCCGAACGTCGCTTGGTGTGATCTGACACGCCTGTCACATGCCCCTCGGCCGCAAGGCCGCGTGTTTGCAGAATATTCGCTTGCCACTTCGTATACGCAGTGGTCCCGGGCATTCCGATCGCTACCGCGAAACAGAGCAACGTCTGTATACGAAGCATAGCGACATAACACGGGCTCTTTTTCACCGCCCGTGGGATTGGCTGCTCGAACTCGACCGGCGGTCTCCAATCGGCTCCCAAGGAGAATTTCCTGCAATAGCTGACGATGGCGATTTGATCCTAGCAGGAAAATCGGTCGGCCCTCCACCCCTATCGCCCGCGCGATATCCGTGCCGAGCGAACGTCCATTCATGGCGCGACCTTCCCGCTCGGGAAAGCGCATGATGGATCCTCGACGTCATTCGCACGGGCGCTTTGTCTCTGGCTGAAAACCATAACGTTCGCATCGGTCTTCCGCACGCGATATGCTATGGAAAATGGCGGCGCGCGCGCATCCATATGCTCGGCACTCTTACGCTTCGGCTCTGGATGATTTGTGCGCTCGGCGATCTGCGCGATACTGGCCCCATGACCGATTGGATCGAACATTTTCGAGCAGCGACGCTTGGGATGACCGTCGCGCACGTCTGGCGCGGATACGGCTCGGCGCTGCTCCTCGAACTGGGCGATCTGACGCCGAGTTGCCGCCGTGACGGAAGTCCGGCCGCACCTCGAGGCGAAATCGGATTAATGATCGAATGGAGTTGGCGAATCGAGGACGAGCAGTCCGTTTTATGTGGCAGCTTTAGCGCCGAGGAGCTCTGGGCCCCGACGTTTGGTCGCCTGGTGGGTCGTGAGGTCGTCGGACTTTCGACGTTTGGCCGCCTGCCAGAGATTTTGCTATCGCTCTCTGGCGGTCTTCATGTCGAGTCCTTCATGACGGCCGAGGGCGATCCAGCGTGGACGATGTTCGACCGGCGTGCGCCGAAGTGTATCGCGCTCTACTGTCGAAGTGGTCTATTCTGTATTGAGCGAGATTGACCTTCGCGAACCAGCCTCACCGTGTCGGCATGCCAGCGCGAATTGAAGACGAATTGCGCAAAGCCGCCATCTGCACGAGATAATAAGGCTTCACCGCACCTCATATTCCGCGTCCACCTCCACGCCGAGCGCGGTGACGAGGCGGTTCGTCTCCGCGGCCATGCCGACGATCGCCAATAGCTCGTGGAGCTCGGCTTCCGTCATGCCCTTGGCGCGCGCGCTCGCCGTGTGCGAGTGAATGCAATAGGAGCAGCCATGCGCGATGGAGACCGCGATATAGAGCATCTCCTTCACCTTGGGGTCCAGGACGCCCGGGCCCATCACCGCCTTCAGGCTTTCCCATGTGCGCTTCAGCGTGACCGGATCATGCGCCAGAGCGCGCCAGAAATTATTGATGAAATCGCTTTTGCGCGTCGCGCGTATATCGTCGAACACGGCGCGGGCCTCTGAAGAGAGCGCATCGTCGGAGAGCAGGGTGACAGTGGCCATGTGGGGTCTCGCTTTCTCGTCTCGGATGTCGGCCGCGATCATAGCGCCCGCGGCGTCGTCGCGCATTTGGATTGTCGCGCATGTGGATCGGCTCGCGGCAGACCGGCTCGCTGCGATCCGACTTGCGGCGCTAGAAAATCCCCTCGATGCGGCGCAGCGCCGGCGCGGCGAAATCCACGAAGGCGCGCACCACGGGACGCAGGAATTTCGTCGACGCGTGGACAAGGAAAAACTCGCTCGGCTCGATCTCGTGGTCGGGAAGCACGCGGATCAGCGCGCCGCTGCGTAGCTCTTCGGCGACGAGCAGCAGTTGCGCGGTGGCGACGCCGCGTCCGGCCCGCAGCGCATCGACGAGAACCTGAGCGCTGTTGGTCGTGAGCTTCGGCCGCACGGCGATGTCTCGCGCGATCTCGCCTTTACGCAGGCGCAGCGCGCCATTGCGCAGCGACGCGTCGGTCACGAGCAGATCATGCGCGCAAAGATCGGCGACATCGCGCAAGGGCGCGGCGCGCGCCAGATAGGCGGGCGAGGCGACGAGAATGCGGCGGCTGAAGCCGATGCGTTTTTGTATGAGAGATTGCTCGCTCGGCCGGCCCATGCGCAGCGCGACGTCGATATTCTCGAAGACGAGATCGACCGCGCGATTGTCGAGCGCGAGAGACACGGCGACGGCAGGATGCGCATCCTGAAACGCCATCGCTATGCGGGACAAATGGCGCTCGCCGACGCAGCTCGGGCCGTGCAGGCGCAATTCGCCGCGGATGGCGGCGTTCTCGCCGCGCAGCGCTTCGAGCGCGGCGTCTATGGCCGCGAGCGGGCCGCCAGCGGCCTCATAGAGCGCGAGGCCCTGGGCCGTCGGGCGTAGCGCGCGCGGGCCACGCTCCAAGAGGCGCGCGCCGGCATGGGCCTCGAGATTGCGCATGAGCTTGCTGACGGCCGGCTGCGACACGCCGAGATCGGCGGCGGCCGCGGTCATCGAGCCGCGCTCGACGATGCGGAGGAAAGCGCGAAGGGCGGCGGCCGTGTCCATGCATAACCATTGGTTATGGTGATCTTGCAACCTCTGTCGATAGACGCATGACGGTCGATCGGCAATTCTCTTCGGCGACGATTTCAATCGGGAGAGAGGCGATGACGATCGACAGGCGCGCATTTCTGGCCGTCGCCGGAACGGTCGCGGCGCAGGGTTTCGCGCGCGCCGAAGGGTTGGAGGCGGGGCCGCCGCCGCAGGAGGCGCGGAGCCGCTTTCTCGAGGTCGGCGGCCTGCGGCTGCATCATGTCGTCATGGGGGCGGGGCCGCCGGTCGTGCTGCTCCATGGCTGGCCGCAGACATGGTTCGCCTGGCGGGCGACGATGGAGCGCCTCGCGCGCCGCTTCACCGTCATCGCGCCCGATCTGCGTGGCGTCGGATTGTCGGAGCGTCCGCCCTCTGGCTATGACAAGCGCGCCATCGCCGAGGATATCGCCGCGCTCATCGATCGCGCCGCGGGCGGACGCGCGCAGGTGATCGGTCATGACATGGGCGGCAAGGCGGGCTTCGTGCTCGCGCTGCTGCATCCGGAGATGGTGGAGCGGCTGGTTCTCGTCGACTGCCTGCTTCCGGGAACCGAGAATATGGACGCGCGGCGCGGCGGCGCCTGGCACTATGGATTTCACATGGCGCGCGAGATTCCCGAGCTGCTGACGCGTGGGCGGGAGCGCGATTATATCGCCGCGCAGATTCGGGCGTGGTCGTTTCGCAAAGACGCGGTGAGCGAGGCGGCTATATCGGAATTCGCGCGCCATTATGCGACGCCCGGCGGCATGACGGCCGGCTTCGACTATTATCGCGCGCTCCCGGAGGATGCGCTGCTCGTGCAGCGACTGGCGGACCGTAGGCTCGACATGCCGGTGTTGGCGATCGCCGGTCGCCATGGCGTCGGGACGCGGCTCGCCGAGGCGCTGCGCCCGCGGGGGAGGGCGCTCTCTTCGGTCATCGTCGAGGAGTGCGGGCATTTTGTCGCCGACGAAGCGCCCGGGGCTTTTTGGCGGGAGGTGGAGCGGTTTCTCGCCGGCTGAACGCCGTCAGGCCCGCCGCACCACCAGCACCGAATTGATGCCGCCGAAGGCGAAGGAATTCGACATGGCGGCGCGGACGGCCACGCGGCGCGCCTCGTTCGGGACCGGGTCGATCGGGCATTTGGGGTCCGCCGCCTTGAAATGGATCGTCGGCGGGACGAGCTGCGCGCGCAGCGCGAAAATCGTGATGGCGAGCTCCATCGCGCCGCTCGCGCCCAGCGCATGGCCGTGGATCGGCTTGGTCGAGGACACCGGGAGACGCGCGCCGCGCTCGCCGAAGACGCGCAATATCGCTTCCGATTCGGCGATGTCATTGGCGTGGGTGCCGGTGCCATGGGCGTTGAGATAGTCGATATCGTCCGGCCCGAGCCCGGCGTCCGCCAGCGCCTGCCGCATGGCGGAGGAGGGCCCTTCGACATTGGGTCGCAGCGGATCGAAGCCGTCGCTGGTCGTGCCGTAGCCGGCGAGCTCGCACAAAGGCTCGTGGCCCCGCGCGCGGGCGAGCGCTTCCGTCTCCAGCACGAAGATCGCCGCGCCCTCGCCGAGCACAATGCCGTTGCGTCCGATCGAGAAGGGCCGGCAGCAATCGGGCGTCAGCACGCGCAACGCCTCCCAGGAGCGCAGCGAGCCATTGATGACGGCCGCCTCCGCCCCGCCGACGATGGCGCGATCGACCGCGCCGGAGCGGATCATCTGCAGGCCGACGCCGATCGCCTGGCTCGCCGAGGAGCAGGCGCTGGCGATGGCGAAGGTCGGTCCGTTGCAGGAATAGCGCATGCCGAGCATCGTCGGCGCCGCGCTGGGGATGAGCCGCGGCACGGTCAGCGGATCGGCGCGCTCGCGGGTCTGATATTCCTTATGGGCCTCGTCGTCGATCGTCTTGACGCCGCCTATGCCGGAGCCGATGACGACGGCCGTGCGCGGCCCGCCGATGTCCTTGTGGCCGAAGCGCGCCTGCGCCATCGCCTCGTCGGCGGCGACGATGGCGTATTGGGTGAAGGGGTCGCAAAAGGGCAGGATCTCGGGCTCGAGATAGGCGAGCGGATCGAAATCGGGCGGTTGCGCGGCGATCTTGATGCGGCCGCCATAGGGGCGCTCGAGCTTCAGCGGGCGGACCTGGCACTGGCCGTCGCGGGCCGCCTCCCACAAGCGTAGCGCCCCGACTCCGGCGGCCGAGACGGCCCCCATGCCCGAGACGACCACGCGTCTGCCGTCTTGTTTCACCACTGTCGCCAACGTCGATATTCGCTCCGCTGCGGCCCCCTTCGGCCGATTGTCCGACTGGCCGGATGATAGACCTTTTTGCCGTGAGGGTGGTGTCGCATGCAAGCGGGCGACCCCTGTTTTCCCCGAAAAGCCGCGTGGCGCCGCGCCGCAGAGGCGCGCAGAAGGCGGATTTATAAGGGTTTTTACTGACATCGGCGGCGCTGCGGCGCATCGGCGCGCGCATTTTGGCGGCGTCTTGACCTTCCCCTCCGGGCTCCCTATTCCCTGTCCAGCCAGTCGGCCGGATGGCTGCTGTCCTTCGGGGCAGAGGAAAGTCCGGGCTCCACGGAGACACGGCGCCGGATAACGTCCGGCGGGGGCGACCCCAGGGAAAGCGCCACAGAAAGCAAACCGCCGCGACCCTCGGGCTCGCGGTAAGGGTGAAAGGGTGCGGTAAGAGCGCACCGCTCGGGCGGCGACGTCAGAGGCATGGCAAGCCCCGCCGGGAGCAAGACCGAATAGGGGCGACTGGAAATAGCGATATTTCCCGGCCCGTCTCCGGGTCGTCGCCCGGGTTGGTCGCTAGAGGCGGCGCGCAAGCGTCGTCCCAGAGGAATGGCCATCGCGCGTGGGCGGGGAAACCAAGCCGCGCCATACAGAACCCGGCTTACAGGCCGACTGGCGGTTCTGTCGGGCGAGAGGGCGATCGGCGAGAGGGCCATCGGCGAGGCCCGCGCCGAGCGCCGAAAGGCTCGCGCCGAGCGCCGAAAGGCCCGCGCTTCCTTCCCACAGGGCTAACGGCTTTCGCCGGACTCCGCCCGCGTCAACGCTCTCTTAACCCTGACGACGCCTAATAATCGCAAGCGCCGCGCCGCCCGCGCCGCTCCGTCGCCCGTGGTCTTTCATGATATGCGTTGTTGTTCAGAGCGATGACAGGTTTTTCGGGGATCAGGAGCGTCGGCGTCGCGCGCCCTTCGCCGCGCCTGCGCGCTCGCGCGGGCTCGGCGGGCGGCCGCGTCGACGCCAAATATCCGCCGTGGCGGGCGCGTCGGGCGGATACGGCCCGGCGCGGCGGCGAAATTTTCGGAGCGGACGGAGAGGCGAGATGACGGCGGCCGGCAATGCTGAGCGGCATGTTCCCGTGCTGCTTGAGGAGGCGGTCGCCGCCCTCGCTCCGCATGCGGGCGGCGTCTATCTCGACGCCACCTTCGGCGCCGGCGGCTACACGCGCGCCTTGCTGGCGCATGAGAGCACGCGCGTGCTGGCGCTCGACCGCGATCCCGCGGCCATCCGCGACGGCTATGCGCTGGTGGAGGCGGCGGGCGGCAGGCTGACGCTGGTCGAGGCGCGCTTCTCCGAGCTGGCGCAGGTCGCCGAGCGCTCCGGGATGGCGCCGCTCGACGGAATCGTCGCCGACATCGGCGTCTCCTCCATGCAATTCGACGAGGCGGCGCGGGGCTTCTCCATCCGCAACGACGGGCCGCTCGACATGCGCATGGAGGGACGCGGCCGCAGCGCCGCCGACATCGTCGCCGAGGCGGAGGAGGAGGCGCTCGCCGATATTTTGTATTATTACGGCGAGGAGCGCGCCTCGCGCCGCATCGCCCGCGCCATCGTCTGGGCGCGCGAGCAGGGCCGCATCGAGACGACGCGCGCGCTGGCGCAGATCATCGAGCGCGCCGCGCCGGGAAAGCCCGGCGACATTCACCCGGCGACCAAGAGCTTTCAGGCGCTGCGCATCGCCGTCAACGACGAGCTCGGCGAATTGGTCGCCGCGCTCGCCGGCGCCGAGCGCGCGCTGAAGCCGGGCGGGCGGCTCGCCGTGGTGACGTTTCATTCGCTCGAGGATCGCATCGTGAAACAGTTTCTGGCCGAGCGCTGCGGCCGCGGCGAGACGCGCTCGCGGCTCCTGCCGGGCGAGCCGGTTCCGCCGCCGCGGACCTTCACCAGCGAAGGGCGCCAGCCGGTGACGCCTTCGCACCGCGAGCTCGCCGCAAATCCGCGCGCGCGCTCCGCCAAGCTGCGCTTCGCGACGCGCAGCGAGGCGCCGCCGCGCGCGATCGGCGACGCGCTCGAGCGCCTCGCCCGCCTGCCGGAACGCGTGAAAGGGAGACGCTGATGCTGCGCTTTCTCAATGTCGTCGCCATTCTCGCGCTGGTCGGCTCGGGCTTCTACGCCTATTCGATCAAATATCAGACCATGCTGCGCGCCGAGCAGATCAACAAGATGAAGCGCGAGGCCAAGAGCGAGCGCGACGCCATCGCCGTGCTGCGCGCCGAATGGGCCTTCATGACGCGGCCCGAGCGCGTGCAGGATCTCGCCGACAAATATCTCGATCTCAAGCCGCTCGCCGTCACGCAGATCGCGACGGCGCAATCGCTGCCCGAAAAGCCCGAGCGCATCGATTCGATCGGCCGCAAGCTGGACGCTCTCGGGCTCGGCGGCGCGGCGACGACGCCGGCCGCGGTCGAGGCGCCGACGACGCCGAAAGGAAAGCCGCGATGACTGCCGCCGACCCTGTGAAACGCGCGAAGCCGGGGCTGCGCGGCCTGCTCGGCACCTCGCTCGGCAAGACCGCGCCGCGCATGCGCATCGTCGCCGCCGGATTCTTCTGCCTCTATGTCGGCATAGGCGCGCGTCTCGTCGTCATCGGCTTCAAGCCGGACCCGACGACGATGCGCCGCGCCTCCGGCGAATCCATCGCCGCCTCGCGGCCCGATGTGCTCGACCGCAACGGCGAGATTCTCGCGACCGATGTGAAGACCATGTCGGTCTTCGCCGAGCCGCGCCGTCTCATCGACAAGGACGAGGCGACCGAGCTGCTCACCGCGGTTCTGCCCAATGTCGACGCGCGCGAGCTGCGCGACCGTCTCGCCTCGCGCAAGGGCTTCGTCTGGGTGAAGCGCGAGGTGACGCCCAAGCAGCGCGACGAGGTGTTTCATCTCGGCCTGCCGGGCGTCGGCCTCGTGCCGGAGAATAAGCGCGTCTATCCCAATGGCCCGGCCGCCGCGCATGTGCTCGGCTATGTCAATATCGACAATGCCGGCATTGCCGGAATCGAGAAATATATCGACGGACAGGGCCTCGCCGATCTGCATGACGCGGGCTTCAGCCTGACGCCGGAGGAATTGAAGCCGATCTCTCTGTCGCTCGACATAAAGGCGACGCATGCGGTGCGCGACGAGCTGGAGAAGGGCGTCGCGCATTTCAAGGCCAAGGCCGGCGCCGCCGCGATCATGGACGTCAACACGGGCGAGGTGATCGCGCTCGCCTCGCTGCCGGATTACGATCCGAACAAGCCGCCGGACATGCGCGATCAGAACTTCATCAACCGCATGAATGTCGGCGTCTATGAGATGGGCTCCACCTTCAAGGCGCTGACCATCGCCATGGCGCTCGACTCCGGCAAGGTCAATCTCAACTCGCGTCTCGACGCGCGCGGCGCCTTGAGCTTCGGCCGTTTCCGCATCCATGATTATCACGCGCAAAATCGCGCGCTGACGGTGCCGGAAGTGTTCACCTATTCGTCGAACATCGGCACCGCGCGCATGGCGCTGGGCCAGGGCGTCGAGCGCCACAAGGCGTTCTTGCGCAAGATGGGCCAGCTCACGCGCATGCGCACCGAGCTGCCCGAGAGCGCCGAGCCGATCGTGCCGAAGAATTGGGGCGAGCTCAACACGATGACGATCGCCTTCGGCCATGGTCTCGCCGTGGCGCCGCTGCAGGCGATGATGGCGGTCTCCGCGCTGATGAACGGCGGCTATCTGATGGCGCCGACCTTTCTGAAGCGCAGCGAGGAGGAGGCGCGCAAGGACTCCGTGCAGGTGGTCAAGCCGGAGACGAGCGAGGCGATGCGCTATCTCATGCGGCTCAACGCCGAGATCGGCACCGCCAAGAAGGTCAACGTCAACGGCTATTATGTGGGCGGCAAGACCGGCACGGCGGAGAAGGTGATCGGCGGCCACTATTCCAAGACGCGCCTCTTCACCACTTTCATGGCGGTGGCGCCCTCCGACAAACCGAAGTATCTGTTCCTCACCATAATGGACGAGCCGCAGGGCCTGCCGGAGACGGGAGGCTACGCCACGGCCGCCTATAACTCGGGCCAGGTGACGGCGCAGATCATCGAGCGCGTCGGCCCGCTGCTCGGCCTGCCGCCGCGCTTCGACCCGCCGACGCAGCCCTTCCCGCTGCTCGCCCGGCTCGGCTATGGCATGGCCAATAGTCCCGCTCATGGCGGGGGAGGGCATTGATGCGATTTTCCGACCTTCTCGACGAAGCGCGAGCGGCGGGGTGCGGCGATCTCGACATCGCCGGCGTCACCGCCGACAGCCGCGACGTGCGCGAAGGCTTCGCGTTCTTCGCCGTGCCGGGCCATGCCGGCGACGGCCTCGCTTACGCTTCCGACGCCAAGGCGCGGGGCGCGCGCGTCATCGTCGCGCCGCGCGCGGCGGAAGTCGGATTGCCGCTCGTCGTCGTCGCGGATGTGCGCGCGGCGCTCGCGCATGCGGCGGCGCGGTTCTATCCGCGCCAGCCCGAGATCGTCGCCGCGGTGACGGGCACCAGCGGCAAGAGCTCGGTCGTCGATTTTCTGCGCCAGATCTGGATCGCGCTCGGACGCGACGCGGCCTCGCTCGGCACCATCGGAATCGTCGACAGGCATGGCGCGCATTACGGCTCGCTGACGACGCCGGGGCCGGTCGCGCTGCATCAGACTTTGGACGCGCTCGCCGCGCGCGGCGTGACGCGCCTCGCCATGGAGGCGTCGTCGCTCGGCGTCGACCAGCGGCGGCTCGACGGCGTGCGGCTCGCTATCGGCGCCTTCACCAATTTCTCGCGCGACCATCTCGATCATCACCGCGATCTCGAGGAGTATTTCGCCGCCAAGATGCGCCTCTTCGACACTCTGCTCGCGCCGGGACAGACGGCGGTGATCGACGCCGACAGCTCGGTCGCGGCGCGCGTGATCGACCTGTGCCAGAAGCGCGGCCTCGCGATCTTCGACGTCGGCGCGACGGGCCGCGCCATCGCTTTGCTCGATGTCGCGGCGAATGCGCTCGGCTCGAAATTGCGGCTGCGCTGCGGGGACGAGACTTTCGCTGTCGCTCTGCCGCTCGCCGGCGGTTTTCAAATCTCCAATGCGCTGGTCGCCGCCGGCATGGCGATCGCCTCCGGCGAGGAGCCGGCGCAGGTCTTCGCGGCGCTGGAAAATCTGCGCGGCGCGCCGGGGCGGCTGGAATTCATCGGCGCGCGCGACGGCGCGCCGGTGTTCGTCGATTATGCGCATAAGCCGGATGCGCTGGACAAGGTGCTCGCCGCGCTGCGGCCGCTCGCGACCGGGCGGCTCATCGTCGTCTTCGGCGCCGGCGGCGACCGCGACAGGGGCAAGCGTCCGCTGATGGGCGAGATCGCGGCGCGCGCCGCGGATGTCGTGGTCGTGACCGACGACAATCCGCGCAGCGAGGAGCCGGCGACGATCCGCGCCGCCATTCTCGCGGCCGCGCGCGGCGCCGGGCGGGCGGAGATTCATGAGATCGGCGATCGTGGCGCGGCCATCCGCGAGGCGGTCTCCTGGCTGCGTGAGGGCGATGCGCTGGTCGTCGCCGGAAAGGGCCATGAAACGGGCCAGATCGTCGGCGATCAGGTCCTGCCGTTTTCCGACCGGGCGGCGGTCGAGGCGGCCTTGCAGGGTGGGACCGAATGAAACAGCAAGCGCTTTGGACGGGGCTGGGGCTGATCGGCGCGTTGCGCGCGCGCATCAGCGGCGGCCTGCCGCGCGACGTGACCGGCGTCTCCATCGACACGCGCACGCTGGCGCCGGGCGATCTCTTCTTCGCCATAAGGGGCGAGGCGCGCGACGGTCACGATTTCGTGCGCGCCGCCTTCGAGCGCGGCGCGGCGGGCGCCGTGATCGACGACGCCCATGCGGGCGAATTTCGCGATCTGTCGCCGCTCTATGTCGTGCGCGATGTGCAGGAGTCGCTCGAATTTCTCGGCGCCCGCGCGCGCGATCGCTCCTCCGCCTATGTCGCGGCGATCACCGGCTCGGTCGGCAAGACCTCGACCAAGGATATGGCGAGGACGCTGTTCTCGCGCTTCGGCGAGACGCATGCTTCGGCCGCCTCCTACAATAATCAATGGGGCGTGCCGCTGTCGCTGTCGCGCATGCCGGCGTCGACGCGCTTCGGCCTGTTCGAGATCGGCATGAATCACGCGGGCGAGATCGCGTCGCTCGTGCGCTTCGTCGAGCCGCATGTCGCCGTGGTGACGCGCGTCGCGCCGGTGCATCTCGAGCATTTCGACTCGCTCGAGGCGATAGCCGCGGCCAAGGCGGAGATTTTTTCCGGGCTCGTCGAGGGCGGCGTCGCCATCATCAACCGCGACGACGAGACCTATGAGGCGCTGCTCGAAGGCGCCGCCGCCTCCAAGGCCGCGCATGTCTTCTCCTTCGGCCAGAGCGAGGGCGCGCAGGCGCGGCTGCTCGCCTATGACGCCGAGGAGCAGCTGGCCGAGGCGGAGATTTTCGGCCGCCGCCTGCGCTATCGCATCGGCGCGCCGGGGCGCCATTTCGCGGTCAATTCGCTCGCCGTGCTGACGATCGCCCATGTCTTCGACATGGATCTCGAGCAGGCGGCCGCGACGCTCGCCGATTTCGCGCCGCCAAAAGGGCGCGGCCGGCGCGAGACGTTGCCGATCGGCGGCGGGAGCCTCACGCTCATCGACGAGAGCTATAACGCCAATCCCACCTCCATGCGCGCGGCTTTCGAGCTGCTCGGCGCGGAGACGCGCGCGCGGCGGCGCGTCGCCGTGCTCGGCGACATGCTGGAGCTCGGGCCGAGTGCGGCGGAATTGCACGCCGGCCTCGCGGCGGACCTCGAGGCCGCCGGCGTCGATCTGCTCTTCACCGCCGGCCCGCTGATGGCGCGGCTCTACTACGCCGCGCCGGAATCCATGCGCGGGGCGCATCGCGCCAACGCGGCCGAGCTCGAGGAAGCGGCGCTCTGGGCGCTCGCGCCCGGCGACGCGATCATGGTCAAAGGCTCGAACGGCTCGCGCATGTCGCGCATCGTCGAGGCGATAAGAGCGAAATTCTCGGCCGAGACCGAAACGGCCCCGTGAAGGAATAGACGAATGCTGACGCTGCTCGCGGACTTCTCGCATCTGTTCGGTCCGCTGAATCTCTTCCGCTACATCACCTTCCGCGCCGCCGGCGCGGCGGGGACGGCGCTGTTCTTCGTCTTCTTCTTCGGCCCCTCGATCATCGACGCGCTGCGCCTGAAGCAGGGCAAGGGCCAGCCCATTCGCGAGGACGGCCCGGCCTCGCATCTGCTCACCAAAAAGGGCACGCCGACGATGGGCGGGCTGATGATTCTCTCGGGGCTTCTCGTCGCCACTCTGCTATGGGCGAATCTGAAGAATCCCTATGTGTGGATCGTCATATTGGTGACGGCCTGCTTCGGCGCCATCGGTTTCTACGACGATTATCTGAAGGTCACGAAGCAGTCGCACAAGGGCTTCTCCGGCCGCGCGCGGCTCGCGCTGGAGTTCGTCGTCGCGGGCCTCGCCTGCTATGCGCTCACCACGGTCGGCGGCGAGAATATGTCGAAGCTGGCGCTGCCGCTGCTGAAGGGCTACGCCTTCTCGCTCGGCTGGCTGTTCATTCCCTTCGGCGCCTTCGTCATCGTGGCGGCCGGCAATTGCGTCAATCTCACCGACGGTCTCGACGGCCTCGCCATCGTGCCCTCGATGATCGCGGCCGGGGCTTTCGCCATCATCGCCTATCTCGTCGGCAATTCGATCTTCTCGGATTATCTCGGCGTCAATCACGTCGCCGGCACCGGCGAGCTCACCATCGTCTGCGCGGCGCTCATCGGCTCCGGCCTCGGCTTTCTGTGGTTCAACGCGCCGCCGGCGCAGATCTTCATGGGCGACACCGGCTCGCTCGCGCTCGGCGGCCTGCTCGGAACCATATCGGTGGCGATCAAGCAGGAGTTCGTGCTCGCCATCATCGGCGGATTGTTCGTGCTCGAGGGCGCCTCCGTCATCGTGCAGGTGGCGAGCTTCAAGCTCACCGGCAAGCGCGTGTTCCGCATGGCGCCGATTCATCATCACTTCGAGCAGATGGGCTGGACCGAGCCGCAGATCGTCATCCGCTTCTGGATCATCTCCTTCGTGCTCGCCCTTCTCGGGCTCTCCTCGCTGAAGCTGAGGTGAGCGCATGACTCCGGCGACGACATTCTCCGAGCGCAGAGTGGCGCTCTTCGGCCTCGGGGGCTCCGGCCTCTCGACGGCGCGCGCGCTGATCGCGGGCGGCGCGAGCGTCGCCGCCTGGGACGATGGCGAGGCCGGCCGCGCCAAGGCGCGCGAGCAGGGGATAGAGCCGGTCGATCTTTCGGCGGCCGATTGGAGCGCATTCTCCGCGCTCGTGCTCTCGCCCGGCGTGCCGCTCACGCATCCGCAGCCGCATTGGACCGTCGCGCGCGCCCGCGCCGCGGGGGTGGAGATCATCGGCGATATAGAGCTGTTCTGCCGCGAGCGCGCGCGCCATGCGCCGGGCGCGCCCTTCATCGCCATCACCGGCACCAATGGCAAATCGACGACGACGGCGCTGATCGCGCATATTCTGCGCAGCGCCGGCAAGGATGTGCAGCTCGGCGGCAATATCGGCACGCCGATCCTCGATCTCGAGCCGCCCTCGGAGGGGCGCATTCACGTCATCGAATGCTCCTCCTTCCAGATCGATCTGACGCCCTCGCTCGCGCCGTCGATCGGCATTCTCATCAATCTGACGCCGGACCATATCGACCGCCACGGAACGATGGACGATTACGCCGCGGTCAAGCAGCGGCTCGTCGCCGGCGCCGATGTCGCGCTCGTCGGCGTCGACGATTCCTTCTCCCATGCGATCGGCGCGCGGCTCATAGAGGCGCGCCGCGCGGAACAGCGCATCTATCCGGTCTCCGCCGCGCGCGCGCTCGACTGGGGCTTTTTCATCGACGATCGCAAGGCGCTCTATCGCGAGGCCGGCCATGGGCCGGAGGAGACCGAGACGCTCGGCGATCTCGAGGGCGCGCGCGCCTTGCGCGGCGCGCATAATGCGCAGAACGCCGCCTTCGCCGCGGCCGCCGCCTGGCATTGCGGCCTCTCCGGCGAGGAGATCGCGCGCGGGCTGCTCACCTATCCCGGCCTGCCGCATCGCATGGAGGAGGTGGGACGGCGCGGACGCACCGTCTTCGTCAACGACTCCAAAGCGACCAACGCCGACGCGGCGGAGAAGGCGCTGCTCTCCTATGGCGATATTTTCTGGATCGCCGGCGGCAAGGCCAAGGAGGGCGGCATAGAGCCTTTGCGTCCGCTGTTCCCGCGCGTCGCCAAGGCCTATCTGATCGGCGCTGCGGCGCAGGATTTCGCCCGCACGCTGGAGGGCGCCGTCGCTTACGAGCACTGCGGGACGCTCGATGTCGCCATCGCGCGCGCCGCCGAGGACGCCGCTCTGAGCGATGCGCGCGAGCCGGTCGTGCTGCTGTCGCCGGCCTGCGCCTCCTACGATCAATTCGCCAATTTCGAAGCGCGCGGCGACGCGTTTCGTCTGCTCGCGCGCGAGCTCTACGCGCATGCGCCCATTGCCGGAGAAACCCCATGATCTCGCGCGCGGAGCGGTCCACTTTTTCCGATTGGGCCTGGACGATCGACCGCTGGCTCATCGCCGGCGTCGCTCTGTTGATCGTCTGCGGCCTCGTCTTCGCGATGGCTGGCAGCCCCCCCGTCGCCGAGCGCCTGCATCTCTCCACCTTCTATTTCGTGCATCGACAGGTGCTGTATCTGGGGCCGGCGCTCGTCGTGATGATCGGCGTGTCCTTCCTCACGCCGCGCCATGTTCGCCGCGCGGCGATCCTTCTGTGGCTCGTCTCGCTGGCGCTGGTCGTCGGCACGCTGTTCTTCGGCCAGGAGGTGAAGGGCGCCAAGCGCTGGATCTTCGGCATTCAGCCGTCCGAATTTTTGAAGCCCGGCTTCGTCATCATGGCCGCCTGGGCGTTTTCGGAAGGAGCGAAGCGCAAGGACGTGCCGGGCAATCTTCTCGCCATCGCGCTGCTGCCCGTCACTGTCGCGCCGCTGGTGCTGCAGCCGGACATAGGCCAGACGATGCTGATCTCGCTCGTCTGGGCGGCGCTCTTGTTCATGGCGGGCATTCACTGGTTCTGGATCTTCGGCGTCGGCGGCGCGGGCGCGGTCGGCGCGGTCGCGGCCTATAAGTTCTTGCCGCATGTTCATGCGCGCGTGACGCGCTTTCTCGATCCGCAGGCCGTGGGGCAGGGCGTCGCCGACACATTTCAGGCGGACACAGCGCTCTACAGCTTCATCAGCGGCTCCTGGTTCGGCAAGGGGCCGGGCGAGGGCACGCTGAAGCGCATTCTGCCCGACGCGCATACGGATACGATCTTCGCCGTCGTCGGCGAGGAGTTCGGCCTCTTCGTCTGCATGGCGGTGGCCGCGATCTATGGCTTCATCGTGCTGCGCGGACTCTATTCGGCCTCGCGCAACGACGACGCCTTCTGCGGCTTCGCGACGGCGGGGCTGGTCATGCTGTTCGGCCTGCAGGCGGCGATCAATATGGCGGTCAATCTTCAGCTCATGCCGTCGAAGGGCATGACGCTGCCGTTCATCTCCTATGGCGGCTCCTCGCTCATCTCGCTGGCGCTCGGCTTCGGCTTTCTGCTCGCCGTCACCCGGCGCCGCCCGCATATAGAGCCGATGGTCGAGACGGCGCCGATGGGTGCGGCGCATAGCGGCGCGCCGGCATGAGCGAGCGTCCCATTCTGCTCGCCGCCGGCGGCACCGGCGGACATCTCTTTCCGGCGCAGGCGCTCGCTCATGCGCTGCGCGCGCGCGGGCTCGCGGTGGAGCTGGTCACCGATGCGCGCGCGCTGCGCTATGGCGGCGAGTTTCCCGCGCGCGCGATGCACACGATCGCGGCGGCGACGCCGCGCGGCGGCTCCGTGCTCGACAAGGCGAAGGCGATCGCGAC
The DNA here is from genome assembly GCF_036560965.1 of Methylosinus sp. NCBI lineage: Bacteria > Pseudomonadati > Pseudomonadota > Alphaproteobacteria > Hyphomicrobiales > Methylocystaceae > Methylosinus > Methylosinus sp. The sequence continues at coordinate 117,807 of NZ_DATBQF010000008.1, forward strand.
GCTCGGCTTCGGAACCTTGCAGGCGTTCCGCCATCTTTCCCGGATTCGGCCGCTCGCCGTCGTCGGCTTCGGCGGCTATCCGAGCGTGCCGCCGCTCTTCGCCGCCTCGCTGCTGCGCATCCCCACGGTGCTGCATGAGGCCAATGCGGTGATGGGCCGCGCCAATTCCTTTCTCGCCGGCCGCGTCGATCGGGTCGCGGCGGGCTTTCCGCTCGCCGGCGTCTCCGGCGGTCTCGCCGAGAAGATCGTCGTCACCGGCAATCCGCTGCGCCCGGCGGCGCTCGCCGCCGCTGCGCAGCCTTATCCGGGCTTCGAGGACGGCAGGCTGCGTCTGCTCGTCACCGGCGGCTCGCAGGGCGCGCGGGTGATGGCGGACATTGTGCCGCCGGCGCTGGAATCGCTGCCCGCAGATTTGCGCGCGCGCATCGATCTCACGCAGCAGACGCGCGAGGAGGATCTCGCGCGCGTCGCCATGGCTTACGCCCGCGCCGGGATCGTCGCGCAGATCGCGCCTTTCTTCGCCGATCTGCCGGAGCGCATCGCCAGCGCGCATCTCGTCGTCGCGCGCGCCGGCGCCTCCACCGTCACCGAGCTGGCGGTCATCGGGCGGCCGAGCATTCTGGTGCCGCTGCCGCATGCGCTGGATCAGGATCAGGCGGCCAATGCCGCCGTGCTGGCGAAATCCGGCGCGGCGGAGGTCGTGCGCCAAGCGGATTTCACGCCGCAATGGCTCGCCGCGCGCATCGCCGCGCTGGCCGCGAGCCCGGACGACTTGCAGCGCCGCGCGCAGGCGGCGAAAAGCGTCGGCGTCGCCGACGCGGCCGAGCGACTCGCCGATCTCGTGCTCGCCGTCGCGCAGACGAAGGACAGCGCCGAGGCGGCGCGAGGGAGCCGAATATGAGAATGCCGCGCCGTCTCGGCCCCATTCATTTCGTCGGCATTGGCGGGATCGGCATGTCCGGCGTCGCCGAAATTCTTCTCGCGCAGGGCTACGCGGTTCAAGGCACGGACGCCGCCGACGGCGCCAATCTGAAGCGCCTCGCCGAGAAGGGCGCGCGCGTCCATGTCGGCCATGACGCGAAATGGCTCGGCGAGGCCGCCGTCGTCGTCGTGTCGAGCGCGATCAAGCGCGACAATCCCGAGCTGATGGCGGCGCGCGCGCGGCGTCTGCCGGTGGTGCGGCGCGCCGAAATGCTCGCCGAGCTGATGCGCGACAAGCGCTGCATCGCCGTCGCCGGCACACATGGCAAGACGACGACGACCTCGCTCGTCGCGACGCTGCTCGACGCCGGCGATCTTGATCCGACCGTGGTCAATGGCGGCATCATCAACGCCTATGGAACCAATGCGCGGCCGGGCGCCGGCGAATGGATGGTGGTCGAGGCCGACGAGAGCGACGGCACATTTCTCAAGCTGCCGGCCGAAGTCGCCATCGTCACCAATGTCGATCCCGAGCATCTCGATCATTTCGGCGATTTCGACGGCGTGAAGAAGGGCTTTCGCGCCTTTATCGAAAATCTGCCTTTCTATGGCTTCGCGGCCGTTTGCGTCGATCATCCGACGGCGCGCGAGATCATCGCGCAGATCGAGGATCGCCGCGTCATTCCCTATGGCGAGAGCGAGGCGGCCGAGGCGCGGCTGCTCGATCTCGATCTTTCGGGCGGCGTCGGGCGTTTTTCCGTTCTGCTGCGCGACCGCGATACGGGCGTGGAGACGCGGCTCGACGATCTGCTGCTGCCGGCGGCGGGGCGGCACAATGCGCTCAACGCCACGGCGGCCATCGCGGTGGCGCATCGGCTCGGCGTGACGGCTGCGAGCATCCGCGACGGGCTCGCGCGCTTTGCCGGCGTGAAGCGACGCTTCACCAAGACGGGCGAGTGGAACGGCGTTTCGATCTTCGACGATTACGGCCATCATCCGGTGGAGATCGCCGCCGTGCTGCGCGCCGCGCGTGCGTCGACCGACGGCAAGGTCATCGCCATCATGCAGCCGCATCGCTACACGCGGCTGCAATCGCTGTTCGATCAATTCGCGGCCTGTTTCGGCGACGCCGATGTCGCGCTGATCGCCGATGTCTATCCCGCGGGCGAGACAAAGATCGAGGGCGTCGACGGCCCGGCGCTGGCGCGCGCCGCGACGGCGCTGGGGCACGCGCGGGCGCGCGCCTTCGCTTCGCCGCAGGAGCTGCCGGGCCTCGTTCGCGAGATCGCCGCGGCGGGGGATTATGTGGTGTTTCTGGGCGCCGGCGACATCACCAAATGGGCCTATGCGCTGCCGGGGCAATTGGCGGAGCCGGCGCCATGACGCTCGCGCGAACTCTCAGAACGCGCATCCCTTCTCCCGCTCGCGGGAGAAGGAATCGCGCACGGAGATCGCGGATGAGCTTTCCGGATATTTCCGCGCAACTCGCCGCGCTCATGCCCGATCTGCGTGGACGGCTCTCGGCCAATGAGCCGCTCGCGCCCTTCACCTGGTTTCGCGTCGGCGGGCCGGCGCAAATCCTGTTCTCGCCGGCCGATGAAGCCGATCTCGCTTATGTCCTCGCGCGGCTGCCGCGCGAGATTCCGGTCACCGTCATCGGGCTCGGCTCCAATCTCATCGTGCGCGATGGCGGTGTGGCGGGCGTCGTCGTGCGGCTCGGCGCCAAGGGATTCGGCGCGATCACGGTGGAGGACGGCGAGCGCATTCGCGTCGGCGCCGCCGTTCCCGATGTGAAGCTCGCGCGCGCGGCGGCCGACGCCGGCATCGACGGGCTCGCCTTCTATCGCGGCATTCCGGGCGGCGTGGGCGGCGCGTTGCGCATGAACGCCGGCGCCCATGGCGGCGAGACCAAGGACGCGCTGATCGAGGCGCGCGGGGTCGATCGGTCGGGGAATCTGCGCGTGTTCTCCAACGCCGATCTCGGCTTCTCCTATCGCCATAGCGAGGCGCCGGAAGACGTCATTTTCACGCAGGCTCTGTATCAGGGCCGCAAGGGCGACGCCGCGACGATCCTCGCCGAGATGGAGCGCATCACCGCGGCGCGCGAAGCCTCGCAGCCGATCCGCGAGAAGACCGGCGGCTCCACTTTCGCCAATCCGCCGGGCCATAAAGCTTGGGCATTGATCGACGCGGCCGGCTGCCGGGGCTTTTCGATCGGCGACGCGCAGGTCAGCGAGATGCACTGCAACTTCCTCGTCAATCGCGGCCACGCGACGGCGGCCGATGTCGAGGCGCTGGGCGAGGAGGTGCGGCGGCGCGTCGAAGCTGCGAGCGGCATTCTCCTGCGCTGGGAGATCAAGCGGATCGGCGTTCCATGAGGGCGGGCATTTCATGAAGGCGGGCGTTCCATGAGCGTGATCGAGCGGAGCGCCGTCGTCGCGAGCGAGGAGGCGGAGCCGCTCTCGCGCGCGCTGTCGAGCCCGTGGCTCGGCGCCGCGCTGATCGTCGTCGCCATCCTGCAACAGGCGCTCGGCCATATCGACTGCGACGTCTCCTGGTTCCTGACCTTCGCGGAAAAAGTGCTGGACGGACGCGCGGCCTATGTCGAGGTGGGCGATCCCAATCCGCCGGCGGCGTTTCTCTCGCTCATGCCGGCCGTGCTGCTCGCGCGCGCGCTGCATCGGGAGCCGGAGACGGTCGTCGCGGCGCTGGTCTTCGCCTTCGCGGCGGGCTCGATCGGCTTTTCCTTCCTGCTGCTGCGGCATGGCGCGGCGCGCAGCCGGCGCGCATGGATGCTGCTGCTCAATGCGGCGATTTTTCTGCTGCTGGTCGCGCCGGAGATCGTCTTCGCCGAGCGCGAGCATATTGCGCTGCTCGCCGTCCTGCCGCTGCTCGCGGCGCTGGCGGTGGAGGAGCGGCGCGCGCCGCCGCGATGGGCGCGCATCGTCGCCGGCCTCTGCGCCGGCGTCGCCGTCGCGCTGAAGCCGCATTTCGCTCTCGCCATCGTGCTGCCGGCGCTGGCGCTGGCCTGGCGCGAGCGCTCCTTGCGCATTCTATGGCGGGACGAGCTCATCGTCGCGGCGCTCGCGGCGGTCGGCGCGACGGTCGCGACGCTGGTCGCCTTTCCGGCCTATCTCACGCAGGCGCTGCCGCTGGCGCTCGAGGTCTATGGGCCGGCGCGCGACGATCTCGGGCATTTCCTCGGCCATACGCTGGCCCTCGTCTATGTCGCGCTGCTGACGGGCTTTGTCGTCGCGGCGCGCGGTGTGCTGCTCGGGCGCGCGACGCTCGTCGCGCTGCTGGCGTCGCTCGGCTTTTTCGCCGCCTTTCTGCTGCAGGGGAAGGGCTGGATGAACCATGCCTATCCGGCGGTCGCTCTGGCGCTGCTCGCCTGGGTTTTTCTGGCGCTGCGCGACCGCATGGCGCGCATCGGCCCGCCGATGGGGACGAAGCGGGCGCTGCTCAAATTCCTGTTCCTTCCGGGGCTGCTCGCCGCGCCCGCCTATTTCGGCGTCATCGAGCAGCTGACCGACCATGAGGAGCATCCCGGACTGCTCGACGCGGTGGCTTTCGTCGCGCCGCCGCATCCGCGCGTGGCGACGATCGCCAGCCAGCTCGATTTCGGCCATCCGCTGGTGCGCCAGCTCGACGGCCAATGGATCGGACGACAGAATGCGCTGTGGACGACCGCCGCAGTCGGTCGGCTGCTGACCACGGCCGAGCCGCAGCAGCGCGAGCGGCTGGAGGCGCGGCGCAGCGCCGATCTCGCCGGGCTCGCGCAGGATATTCGCGAGGGGCGGCCGGATATCGTCGTCGTCGAGGATCGCGCGACGCGGGAATGGGTCATGCGGCGGCCGGAAATGGCCGGCGCGCTCGACGCCTACAGGCTCGTGAAGCAGGCGGGGGATGTAGAGATTTGGCGGCGGGCGGAGTGAGCGATGTAGGAGAGGCGGACATGCGAGAGTCGAAACGGTCGGCCTATCCGAGGCTCGGAGCTGACAATCGGGTCACCCTTCCTCGCGCCATATGCAAATGTCTGGGCGCGCAGGCGGACGATATCCCTGCGCTTATCTCGAAAGCCGCCAAGGGAGTCACCCGTCATGGCCGGGACGAGCCCGGCCATGACGGGTGACTCCCTTGGCCTTTAGGGGGAGGGGCGGGCCGCCATAAGGCGGTCCGAGGTGGGGCGAAGCTCCCCTCCCGAGCACGATCGGCGCTCGCTCGGGGGAGGGCGATGCGCGCGGCCTATTTGTAATCCATCGAGGGTGAAAGCCCTCGCACAACTCGAAGGTGCGTCATGACTGCTCACGCCGTTCACGTCGCCGTTCTCATGGGCGGATTCTCCTGCGAGCGCGATGTCTCGCTGCGGTCGGGCGAGGCGAGCGCCAAGGCGCTCGAGAGCGTCGGCTTTCGCGTCAGCCGCGTCGATGTCGGCCGCGACGTCGCCGAGGTTCTGGCCGAGCTCGCGCCGGATGTCGCCTTCAACGCGCTGCACGGCCGTTTCGGCGAGGATGGCGCCATTCAGGGCGTGCTGGAAATTCTCCGCATCCCCTACACGCATTCCGGCGTGCTCGCCTCCTCGCTGGCGATGAAGAAGGACGTCGCCAAGAGCGTCATGGCGGCCGCCGGCGTGCCGGTGCCCAGGGGCCGGGTGCTGCATCGTCTGGAAGCCGCCAAGGCCCATGCGCTGCCGACCCCCTACGTGCTGAAGCCGGTGAGCGAGGGATCGTCCTTCGGCGTGTTCATCGTCAAGGAGGGGCGCTCGCATCCGCCGCAGGAGCTCGCGGCCGCCGATTGGCCGCACGGCGATTTCATGCTCGCGGAAAATTTCGTCGACGGCCGCGAGCTCACCTGCGCGGTGATGGGCGACCGCCCGCTCGACGTCATCGAGATACTCCCGGTGTCGGAGGAGTTCTACGGTTTCGACGCGAAATACGCGAAAGGCGGGTCGAAACACGTGCTTCCGGCGAATCTTAAACAAAATATTTACCAAGAGGTCCAACAGTTGGCGCTCGAGGCTCATCGGGCTCTCGGCTGTCGCGGCGTCAGCCGCGCGGACTTTCGATACGACGATCGCCCCGGAGGCACGGGCGAGCTCGTCGTGCTGGAGGTCAACACGCAGCCGGGCATGACCGAGACCTCTTTGGTTCCCGAAATGGCGGCGCATGCCGGATTTTCGTTTGGCGAGCTCGTAAGATGGATGGTGGAAGACGCGTCCTGCGATCGTTGAGAGAGCCTGTCGAGGCTCTCTTCGATGTCGCGCATCCGCATCCCGTCCAAGCCGGATCCTTCCAGGCAGGCTCAGTCCACGCCGGCCCCTACGCCACGCCTTACATAAACCCTGTCTCCTCCCAGCCAGCGGAGCGGCGCGTCCGCCCGCCGGCGTCCGCGCCGCATCACGCCAAGAGCCCGGCGCGCGGCCTCTCGCGGCTGGCCGCTCTGCCGGGGCTCGGCACGGCGGCGCTCGTTCTGCTGTTCGGCGGGGTCGGCCTCGCCGGCGTCGTCCAGAACGGCGGCTATGCCGAATTCGTCGCGCGCAATGGCGCGCCGCGCGACATTGTCGCGCGGGCGCTCGGCTTTTCGATCGAGGTCGTCACCATCAGCGGGCTCGGCGAGCTCTCCGAGGGCGACGTGCTCGCCGCCTCCGGCGTCAAGCCGACCCATTCGCTGCTGTTCCTCGACGCGGAGACGATTCGCGAGCGCTTGACGGCGCTGCCGCTGGTCGAGAGCGCGCGCGTGCTGAAGCTCTATCCCGATCGGCTGGTCATCGCGCTCGAGGGGCGGCGGCCCTTCGCGCTCTGGCAGCGCGACGGCAAGCTGTCGATCGTCGCCGCCGACGGCGTCGTCGTCGACGAGATGCGCGACGAGCGATTCTTAGGCCTGCCCTTCGTCGTCGGCGAGGGCGCGGAGAAGCGGCTCGACGAATATATGCGTCTGCTGGAGGCCGCGGGCGATCTCAAATCGCGCGTGCGCGCCGGCATTCTCGTCTCGGGACGGCGCTGGTCGCTCGACATGACGAATGGCGTTGAGGTGAAGCTGCCCGAACGCGAGCCGGAGGCGGCGCTGGCGTTGCTCCAGAAGCTCCAGCGTGAGGCCAGGATCCTCGACAAGGATGTGATCTCGATCGATTTGCGCGCGTCTGGACGCGTCGCGGTGCGCCTCTCGGAGGAGGCGGTCGCGGCGCGCGCGGCTGCGACGACGCGCAATTCACGCAAGGGCGGCCAGACATGAAGTCACATATCTTCCCGCCGCGAATGAAGCAGCTCGGGGCCCGCCGCAGCGCGACCATGGCGGTCCTCGACGTCGGCACGTCGAAGATCGCCTGCATCATCGCGCGCCTGAGCCCGGTCGGCGACGGCTCGCCGCGCGGACGCACGCATCGCGCGCGCGTGCTCGGCATCGGCCACCAGCGCTCGCGCGGCGTGAAGGCCGGCCAGATCGTCGATATGGAGGAGGTCGAGAGCGCGCTGCGCCGCACGGTCGACGCGGCCGAGCGCATGGCGCGATCGCAGATCGACGCCATCATCGTCACCGCCTCCGGCGGGCGGCTCGCCTCGCAGCATTTCGCCGCCAAGACGCGCGTCCTCTCGGGCGCCGTCGCGCCGTCCGACGTGCATCGCGTGCTGGAGGCTTCCGCCGCCCATGTGACGGAGCGCGGCCGCGTCGTCGTGCATTCGCTGCCCACCGGCTTCTCGCTGGACGGCTCCGCCGGCATTCGCGAGCCGGCCGGCATGGTCGGCGGCGAGCTCGGCGTCGATCTCCATGTCGCCAGCTGCGATCAGGCGGCGATGCGCAATCTGCTCGTCGCGGTGGAGCGCTGCCATCTCGGCATAGAGGCCGCCGCGGCGGCGCCGTACGTCGCCGGCCTCTCCGTGCTCGAGGCCGATGAGGCGGAGCTCGGCGCCATCGTCATCGACATGGGCGCGGGCGTCACCTCGGTCGCCGTCTTCGCCGGCGGGGCGCTGGCGCATGTGGATGCGGTGACGCTCGGCGGCAATCACATCACCATGGACATCGCCCGCGGGCTCGACTGCCGGCTGAGCGACGCCGAGCGGCTGAAGACGCTCTATGGCGCGGCGATCTCGTCGCCGTCGGACGATCGCGAGACGATCGCTTTCGATCATGTCGGCGAGAGCGGCGAGCATCCGGCCCATGCGCCGAAATCGCATCTCGTGCGCATCATTCGCCCGCGCGTCGAGGAGACGCTGGAATTTCTGCGCGACCGGCTGGCCGCATCGGGATTTTCGGCGCATGCCGGCCGCCGCGTGGTGCTCACCGGCGGCGCCTGCCTGCTCACCGGCGCGCCGGAGGCGGCGCGGCGCATTCTCGGCGGACAGGTCCGCGTCGGCCGCCCGGCCGGCATCGACGGCCTGCCCGAATCCGCCCGCAGCCCGGCTTTCGCCGCGGCGGTGGGCCTGCTCGTCTATCCGCAATTCGCGGGGCGCGAATATTTCGAGCCGCGCCGCGAGGCGGAGGCGCGCGGGACCGGGACCAATGGTTACATCTCTCGGGTCGGACAATGGTTGCGAGACAGTTTTTGAGGATTTCGAGGAACGAGAGCGAGGCGCGCGTCGGCGAAGCGCTCCGGGGACGACAGCCGACGCCCAGTCGCATGAAAATCAGTCGAAAGGTCTGACGATGACGATCAATCTCAAAGCGCCCGAACTTCGGGAATTGAAGCCCCGCATTTTGGTGTGCGGCATCGGCGGCGGCGGGGGCAACGCTGTCAACAACATGATCATGTCGGGCCTTTCGGGCGTGGACTTTCTGATCGCCAACACCGACGCGCAGGCGCTCGCCTCCTCGCGCGCCGAACGCATCATCCAGATGGGCCTGCAGGTGACCGAGGGCCTCGGCGCCGGGGCCCAGCCGGAAGTCGGCCGCGCCGCGGCGGAAGAGGCCAAGGACGAAATTCGCGACCATCTCTCCGGCGCGCACATGGTCTTCGTCACCGCCGGCATGGGCGGCGGCACGGGCACGGGCGCGGCGCCGGTCATCGCGGCCATCGCGCGCGAGATGGGCATTCTGACCGTCGGCGTCGTCACCAAGCCCTTCCATTTCGAGGGTCAGCGCCGCCTGCGCATCGCCGAGGGCGGCATCGCCGAATTGCAGAAGTCGGTCGACACGCTGATCATCATCCCCAATCAGAATCTTTTCCGCATCGCCACGGAGAAGACGACCTTCGCCGACGCCTTCGCCATGGCCGATCAGGTGCTCTATTCGGGCGTCGCCTCGGTCACCGACCTGATGGTCAAGGAAGGCCTCATCAATCTCGACTTCGCCGACGTCCGCTCGATCATGCGCGGCATGGGCAAGGCGATGATGGGCACGGGCGAGGCCACCGGCGAGCGCCGCGCCAGCCTGGCGGCCGAGGCGGCGATCGCCAATCCGCTGCTCGACGAAGTGTCGATGAAGGGCGCCCGCGGCCTGCTGATCTCGATCACCGGCGGCAATGACCTCACCCTCTACGAGGTGGACGAGGCCGCGAGCCGCATCCGCCAGGAGGTCGACGAGGACGCCAACATCATCCTCGGCGCGACCTTCGACTCCTCGCTCGAGGGCGTGGTGCGCGTGTCGGTGGTGGCGACGGGAATCGATCTGCCCAGCACCGCCGCCGAGGACGCCGCCGCCGCCGAAGCCCGCGTGCTGGAGGCCGCCGAGCGTCTGCGCGCCCAGGTGGCGGCGCAGAGCCGCCCGTCGATCATCCACACGATCTCCGAGCCGGCGCCGCAGCCCCAGAGCTTCGCGCCTCAAGCTTTCGCGCCGCAGGCCTTCGCGCCTCAGGCCTATGCGCCGGAGCCGCAGCAGGCCCCGGTCGAGCGTCCGACGCAGTCCTATTACGCCGAGCAGCCCGCCTCGGCGTCTCAGCACGGCGTCTATCTCGAGCAGGTCGCCGCGACGCGTCCGACCTATGCGCCGGAGCCCGCTCCCGCGCCGGCCCAGGCGATGGAGGCGCACGAGGCCTATATCCCTCCGGCCGCCGAGCTGCCGCGGATGCGCATGCCGCAGATCGAGGACTTCCCGCGGCCGGTGCAGGATCAGTATCGTCAGGCGCGCGGCGAGCCCGCCGGCCAGGCGCCGGAAGCCGCCCGTCGGCGGACGCTGCTCGAGCGCCTCGCCTCCTTCGGCGCGAGCCGTCAGGAAGACGCGCTGCAGGGACCGGCCCCGGCCGCGCCGCGTCCGCCGCAGCGCCCGCAGGCTGCGCCGCCGTCGCAGAGCCATGCCGAATACGCCAAGCGCCCGGTCCCGCCGGCGCCCCAGCAGCCGCAGGGTCACGCCGGTCTCGATCCGCATGGCCGCCGCGTCGCGCCGGCCCGCTCGATCGAGGACGAGCAGCTCGAGATTCCGGCCTTCCTGCGCCGTCAGATCAACAGCTGACGCGCCGACGCCCGGCGGCGAAAACCCCGAAAAGGCCCGCTTCGGCGGGCCTTTTCTCGTCGGGGGCGGCTGTAACATTCTGTAAAAAACCGTGACTGGAGCCCCGCCGCGCCAGGGACTATCCTGCGCCGGCGTCAATCGGCCACGATTCCGCGCGACGAGGCGCGCCGGCTCGCTTTCTCCCGGCTCGCTTTACTCCTGGAGTGAAACGGACTTCATGACATCGCGTCGACCGACGAGCCTGCAGACCACGCTCGGCGCCGCAACGGCGCTCGCCGGCGTCGGCGCGCATAGCGGCCTTCCGTCGCGGCTCGTGCTATCGCCCGCCGAGGCGGGCTCGGGAATTGTCTTCACGCGGCTCGGGCGCGCCGATGGCGAGGACGCGCCGCTGCGCGCCGTGGCGCGCAATGTCTCCTCCAGCGATCTCTGCATGCGCCTCGGCGCCGGCGCGGCCTCGATCTCGACGATCGAGCATTTGATGGCGGCGCTGCGCGGCCTTTGCGTCGACAATGTCGCGATCGATGTCGATGGGCCGGAAATACCGGCCATGGATGGTTCGGCCGCGGGTTTCGTCGAGGCGATCGACGAGGCGGGAATCGTTTCATTGCGCGCGCCGCGTCGCTCGATCGCAATTCGCGCGCCGGTGCGCGTCGCCGACGGCGCCGCCTGGGCGGAGCTCGCGCCCGCGCCCGCCGGCGGGCTCCATATGGATGTGGAGATTTCCTACGCCGCCGCGCCGATCGGCCGCCAACGGCGGCGGATGCGGCTGACGCCGGCGCGCTTTCGCGCCGAGATCGCGCGCGCCCGCACCTTCGGCTTTCTCACCGACGCCGAGCGTTTGTGGCGCGAGGGCAGGGCGCTCGGCGCCTCGCTCGACAATACGATCGTGATCGCCGAGGGACGCGTGCTCAATCCGCAGGGGCTGCGCTTCGACGATGAATTCGTCCGCCACAAAATGCTGGACGTGCTCGGCGATCTCGCGCTCGCCGGGGCCCCGATCATCGGCGCCTTCCGCTCCTATCGCGGCGGCCATCGCCTCAATCTCGCTCTCGTCGAAACGCTGTTGGCGACGCCTTCCGCCTTTGCCTTCGTCGGCGAGGAGGAAAGGCCGCGGGCGCTGCGTCCCGCGCGCGCCGGCGCCGCTCGCTGAGGCCGCGCCGCCGATTCGCGCCGATGCGCGAGCTCCCGCGACATGAAGGGGATGCGTCGACGCGCCTCGCCGCGTCACACTGGAAATCCGCCCAGAACTGGGCTATATGACGAAAAAATATCTTCCGTTCGCCATGCAGTAAGCGGCCCGCCCGGCGAACGGATTTCTCGTCGGAGCCCGCCTTTCTATGTCGTTCGACCCGATCACTCACATTCCTCTGTCGTTTCTCGCCTGGTCCGCGCAAATGGTCGCGTTTCACGGGATCGGATATGCATTCGAATGGTGCGATTCGACGGGCCGGCTGAAGCGCTTCAAAGTGCGCTCGCTCGATCGCCTGAGCTATCGCGAGCTGCTGCCGCGCGTGCTGTTCAATCAGACGGTCATCTTCCTTCCCTGCATGTTGGCGATGGAATATTTCGGCCTCGCCTTCGTCGGCGCGCCGCAGATCTCCTGGACCGCGGCGATCCTCTCGCTGGCGGCCATGACCGTCGGCCACGACGTCGTGCAATATGTCGCGCATCGCCATCTTCTGCATCATCCCAGGCTGATGAGCCCGCTCGGCCATGCGCTGCATCACACGACCGGGGCCAGCAAGGCGATCAGCGCCTGCTATCAATCGGCCGCGGATTTCTTCTTCGAGATCGTGCTGCCCTATCTGCTGCCGCTGGCGCTCGTCGGCGGCGGCGGAGCGGATGTCGCTTTCCACACCGTCATTCCGGCGCTCGGCGCGCTCGGCGGCCTCTATGAGCATTCGGGCTATGATTTCGGCCTCGCCTTCCGCATTCGCCGTGCGACAGGCTGGCGCGGGCGGCTCGACGCCGCGCTCGACAATATGACCTCGAGCGTCGCGCACGGCTGTCACCACACGCGCGGCAATGTGAGCTTTTCCGACGGCTTCGGCAGCCCGGGCCTCTGCGACACGATCTTCCGGACGCGCTGGGATCTCGTGCCGGAGCGCGTGCGGCGGCGGGAGCGCGCGGCGGCTGTCGCGGGCTGACGCGGCTCGCCTGTGGTCGGCTCGCATCGAAAGCGTTCATAGCCGCTTCGACGCCATAATCTCGCCCGATCCAAAACGTCTTTTGGCGGCACGGGGACTGGGCGCTCGGCGCATGGTCTCGAGTCCCATGGTCCCCCTAGTCCATTGGTCCAGAATCCCATGTTCCAGGGTCGCATGTTCCCGAGTGGCGTCATTCGGCGAATTGGTCTACAGAACGTGAATGCGAACGTCCCGCGAGGCCGAACCCATGTCGATTGCCAGATCGTTCCGACTTTCCGCCGCGCGCGCGGCCCTGGCGGCGGCCTTTGTCGCGACGCTGCCCGCGGCGCCGGGACGCGCCGATATCATGGACAGCATCACCAGCGGCTTCGGCCTGTTCTCGGGCGAGAAATACAAGACCGAGATCGTGCCCGACATTCCGGCCGAGGATATCTACAATCAGGGCCTCGCCCGCATGGAGGCGCATGATTACGAGAACGCCGCCAAGAGGTTCGGCGAGCTCGAGAAGCAATATCCCTTCTCGCAATGGGCCCGCAAAGGCCTGCTGATGCAGACCTTCGCGCAATATCAAAAGCCCGCCTATGACGACGCCGTCGCCTCGGCGCAGCGCTATATCGGCCTCTATCCGACGTCGCCGGACACGCCCTACATGTATTATCTCGCGGGAATGTCCTACTATAATCAGGTGCCTGCGGTGATGCAGGACCAGGAGAGCGCGGAGAAGGCGCTGGCCATCTTCAGCCAGCTGGTCGAGAAATTCCCGAAATCGGAATATGTGACCGACGTCAAATACAAGATCCAGGTGGCGCGCGACCAGCTCGCCGCCAAGGACATGACGGTCGGCCGCTTCTATCTGACCCGCAAGAATTATACGGCGGCGGTCAATCGCTTCCACGACGTGCTCGCCAAATATCAGACGACCCGCCACGCCGAGGAGGCGCTGTATCGGTTGACGGAAGCCTATTTCGCCATGGGCGTCGTCAATGAGGCGCAGACGGCGGCCGCCATTCTGGGGCATAATTTCCCCGATTCGTCCTGGTACAAGGACGCGCATGCGCTGCTCGCGACGGGCGGCGTCGCGCCCGAGGAACATCAGGGCTCCTGGCTCTCCAAGATCGGCAAGACGCTCGGCGCCAGCTGAGCGTTCGCAGGGGCGAGCCGAGGGGCCGGAAGAGTAGAGCGCGCGCATGCTCGTCCGTTTGTCCATTCGCGATATCGTCCTCATCGACAGGCTCGATCTCGAATTCTCGTCCGGCCTGACGACGCTCACGGGCGAGACCGGCGCCGGCAAATCCATCCTTCTCGACGCTTTCCTGCTGGCGCTGGGCGCGCGCGGCGACGCCTCGCTGGTGCGCGCCGGCGAGGAGCAGGGGCAGGTGACGGCGGCTTTCGATCTGCCGCGCGACCATCCGGCGCTCGCCGCAGCGCGCGCCTTCGGCCTCGACGCCGAGGACGAGCTGGTGTTGCGCCGCGTGCAGACGAGCGACGGCCGCACGCGCGCTTTCGTGAATGACCAGCCGGTGAGCGCCCAGGCGCTGCGCATGATCGGCGCCTCGCTGGTCGAGATCCATTGCCAGCACGACGATCGCGCGCTCGTGGACCCGAGCGCCCATCGCGCGCTCGTCGACGCCCATGGCGGGCTCGGCGACAAGGCGGCGGACGTGCGCGATCTGCATGGGGCTCTGCAGGCCGCGCGCCGCGCGCTCGCGGAGGAGGAGGCCCGCGTCGCCAAGGCGCGCGCCGAGGCCGATTATCTGCGCCACGCCAGCGCCGAGCTCGAGGGGCTGGCGCCGCAGCCGGGCGAGGAGGCCGCGCTCGCCGAACGGCGCCAGACCATGCAGCGCTCCGAGAAGGTCGCCGGCGATCTGCGCGACACGCTCGCGGCGTTTTCCGGCGATCATTCGCCCGCCGGCGAGATCGCCTCCGCCGCGCGGCGGCTGGAGCGGCGCGTGACGCAGGCGCCGCAGCTGCTGGAGCCGCCGGCGCGCGCGGTCGCTCAGGCGCTGGACGCGCTCGCCGTCGCCGAGCAGGCGCTGGAGCAGGCGCTCGCCGAGGCCGATTTCGACCCGCGCGAGCTGGAGCGCATAGAGGAGCGGCTGTTCGCTCTGCGCGGCGCCGCGCGCAAGCATCAGACCAGCGTCGACGCGCTCGCCGCTCTCGCCGAGCGCTTTTTGGCCGATCTCGCGGCGCTCGACGCCGGCGAGGCGAGCGTCGTGACTTTGGGCAAGGCGGTCGCCGCGGCGCAGAGCGCCTATGCGCAGGCGTCCGAAAGCCTCTCGGCGGCGCGACGCGCGGCGGCGAAGACGCTCGACGCGCTGGTCGAGCGCGAGCTGAAGCCGCTGAAGCTGGAAGGCGCGCGCTTTCGCACCGAGATCGTCAGCGATCCCGAGACCGGCGGGCCGGACGGCTACGACCGCGTCGAATTCTGGGTGCAGACCAATCCGGGCTCGCGGCCGGGGCCTCTGGTGAAGGTCGCCTCCGGCGGCGAGCTCGCGCGCTTCATGCTGGCGCTGAAAGTCGTGCTGGCCGACCGCGGCTCGGCGCCGACTCTGGTCTTCGACGAGATCGACACCGGCGTCGGCGGCGCGGTGGCGGACGCCATCGGCCAGCGCCTCGCCCGGCTCGCCGAGCGCGCGCAAGTGATCACCGTCACCCACGCCCCGCAGGTGGCGGCGCGGGCGAGCCGTCATTTGCGCATCGCCAAAAGCGCGGTGAAGGGCGCCGCCGGCAAGACGAAGGACAGGGTGGCGACGCGCGTCGCCCAGCTCGAGGAGGCGGAGCGCCGCGAGGAGATCGCCCGCATGCTCTCGGGCGCGGCGATCACCGACGAAGCCCGCGCGGCGGCCCGCCGCCTGCTCGAAGGGGCTGGCTAGCGTCTCTTTGTGCTTGACGCGTTTCCAAAGCCGAGCCGGCGTCCACTGCGGCTGGAGACGCTTCGAGGCCCGTACGGATTCGCGCCGATTTGGCGAAAGCTCGATCTCGGGTTAAGAAGCGCTAACCATATCGGCTGGGAGGACGAATGAGACTGGCGATTTGCGCGGCGACCGCCGCCTTGGGCTTTGCGCTCTCGGGCTGCAATTCTCCTTCCCCCGAGCGTCAATTCGTCGCCAAAGCGGTGGACGAGCCGCCGCCGCCGAAGGCGAAGCTCTCGCAACGCGAGAAGTTGGAAGACAGCATTTCCCGCTGCGCCCGAACCTATGACATTCCCGCATCGCTGATCCACGCCGCCGTCCGCCGCGAGAGCAATTACAATCCCGCCGCCAAGAACGGACCCTATTGGGGGCTGATGCAAATCCGCTACGACACGGCGCGCAGCGTCGGCTACAGCGGACCGGCCAAGGGCCTGCTCGACGCCGAGACCAATCTCTCCTACGCCGGCGCCTATCTCGCCAACGCCTTCCGCGTCGCCGGCGGCGACGCCCAGCGCGCGATCCAGCTCTACGCCAAGGGCTTTTATTACGAGGCCAAGCGCAAGGGCCTGCTCGGCCAGATGGCCAACGGACGCTCCTCAACGGAGGAGAAGAGCGAGCCGACGCCGGCTGTGGCCGAGGAGGAGTCGCCGGTCACCGTGCTGGCTGCGATCGATATTCCGGCGAGCAAGCATGCCAGGCCGGCCGAGCCGCAAGCGCAGCCGGAGCCGGTCATGATGTATACCGAAGCGCAGGCCCCGGTCGCGCTGGAGGAGCAGCCGGCGCAGCAATAGCGCCGAGCGTCAAAAAGCGTCCGGCAGGGGAGGAGCGGCGTTGTTCCGCTCGTGTTCCGACTTTCCAGAACGTCGCGGAGTGGATGACCGCGACAAGCGCGGTCACGACGCTGGAAGCATCGGCTCGTCTGGTACAACGTCCTGGAGCCAACCCCCTCGCATTGCCTCCCGCGTCGCGCTGGCCTAAGACAGCCCTCCGCCCTTTTCGCCACAAGCCCGCGCCGATGCGAGACGACTCTTTGCCCAAGATCGAGACCGAGACGCTCGCGGATTTGCGCGACGAGATCGACCGCATCGATCGCGAGATGCATGGCCTGCTCATGCAGCGCGGCGAGATCATCGATCGGCTGATCGCGGTGAAGGGACCGAATGGCGCCTCCGCTTTCCGTCCCGACCGCGAGGCGCGGATGATGCGCGCGCTGGTCTCGCGGCATACGGGCCTGCTGCCGGTCGACACGGTCGAAGGCATTTGGCGCATCATCGTCTCGACCTTCACCTATATGCAGGCGGAATATTCGCTCCACGCCGATGATTCCGGCGGCGACGCCGCCATGCGCGACAGCGCGCGCTTTCACTTCGGCTTCACCGTGCCTTATGTCACCCATCACGGCGCCGGCGCCGTGGTCGCGGCGGTGGCGGCGTCGAAGGGCGATCTCGGAATGCTGCGCTCGGCCGGCGCGCAGGAGGAGGGCGCCTGGTGGACCCGCCTCGTCGGAGAGAATGCGCCGAAGATCATCGCGCGCCTGCCCTTCGTCGAGCGGCCCAATCATCCGGCGGGACTGCCGGTGCTGATCGTCGCCAAGCCGCTGGCCGAGGCGGCCTCGCAGGATATCGCGCTCTATGCGCTGTCGCTGCCGAAATGGCATGCGGCGGCGCCGGCGGCGATCGACGCGCTCGCCGGCGAAATTCTCGCCACTGCGCCGCATGCCGGCGAATTGTCGCTGCTGGTCGCCGCGCCCGGTCATGTGAGCGCCGCGCAATTCGTGGAAGAGCTGGGGACGGCGGGCGTCGTCCGCGTGAGCGCCGCGCTGGTCGGCAGCCATGCGGCGCGTTTCGAATTGGACACGGCCCGCAGCGGCGTCTTTGCCCCGAGGAGTTGACGAGATGACGAAACCTGTCGTGCGTCGAAGCGTGCTGGCGATCGACGCCTATGTGCCCGGCAAGAGCGCCGCTCCCGGCGCGGCGCGCGTCTTCAAGCTCTCCGCCAATGAGACGCCGCTGGGGCCGTCTCCCAAAGCGGTGGAGGCGCTGCGCGCGCTCGCGTCCAAGATCGCCGCCTATCCCGACGGCTCGGCGACGCGGCTGCGGCAGGCGATCGGCGCGGCGCATGGGCTCGCGCCCGAGCGCATCGTCTGCGGCGCCGGCTCCGACGATATTCTCGCTCTGCTCGCGCACGCTTTCATCGAGCCGGGCGACGAGGGAATCTACACGCAATACGGATTCCTGGAGTATCGCATCGTCATTCTGGCGGCCGGCGGCGTTCCCGTCATCGCGCCGGAGACGAATTACCGGGCGAGCGTCGACGCCATTCTGGAGCGAGTGACGGAGCGCACGAAAATCGTGTTCGTCGCCAATCCGAACAATCCGACCGGAACCTATCTGCCGAAATCGGAAATTCTGCGGCTCGCCGATGCGCTGCCGGCGCATGTCGTGCTCGTCATCGACGCGGCCTATGCGGAATATGTGCGCGCCGAGGATTATTCGGCGGCGCTCGAGCTGGCCTCGACGCGCGACAATGTGGTGATGACGCGCACCTTCTCCAAAATCTACGGCCTCGCGGGGCTGCGGCTCGGCTGGGGCTATGGCGCGGCGCCGATCATGGATGCGTTGAACCGCCTGCGCGGCCCCTTCAATGTCAGCAGCGCGGCGATCGATGCCGGCATAGAGGCGGTGCAGGACACAGCGCATCTCGAGGCGGCGATCGCGCATAATGCGCGCTGGCTGCCGTTTCTGACGCGAGAGATCGAGGCGCTGGGGCTCGAGGTGCTGCCGAGCGTCGCCAATTTCATCGCCATACGCTTTCCCGACGATGCCGGTCGCACGGCGGCGGACGCCGATCGCTTCCTGACGTCGCGCGGGCTCGTGCTGCGCGCGATCGGCGCTTACGGAATGCCGCAATTCCTGCGGCTGACCATCGGCTCGGAGGAGGCCAACCGCCTCGTCGTCGCGGCGCTCGGCGAATTCACCGCCTCATGGCGCGCGGCGCCGCGGGCCGCGCATGGCTGACGCGCGCGCGCCGATCTTCGACAAGGTCGCGCTGATCGGCCTCGGCCTCATCGGCTCGTCGATCGCGCGCGGCGCTCGCGCCTATGGCGCCGCGAAACGCATCGCCGCGAGCGACGCCTCGGAACAAGTGCGCGCGCGCGTGAGCGAGCTCGGCATCGCCGATGAAACGACCGCCGATCTGGCGCAGGCGGTGACGGGCGCCGATCTCGTCATTCTCTGCGTGCCCGTGGGCGTTTGCGGCGAGGTCGCGCGCGCGATCGCGCCGCATCTTTCGGCGGGCGCTATTCTGTCCGACGTCGGCTCGGTGAAGGGCGCAATCGTCGCGCAGGTCGCGCCGCATGTGCCTGCGGGCGTGCATTTCATTCCCGCGCATCCGATCGCCGGCACGGAATATTCCGGGCCGGACGCCGGCTTTGCGACGCTGTTCCAGAATCGCTGGTGCATACTGACGCCGCCCGAGAGCGCGGACCCCGAGGCGGTGACAAAGCTCTCGGCCTTTTGGACGCGGCTCGGCGCCGATGTCGAGACGATGAGCGCGACGCATCACGATCTCGTGCTCGCCGTGACGAGCCATCTGCCGCATCTCATCGCCTACAATATCGTCGGCACAGCCGCCGATCTCGAGGAGGTCACGCAGTCGGAGGTGATCAAATTCTCGGCGTCGGGCTTTCGCGATTTCACCCGCATCGCCGCCTCCGATCCGACCATGTGGCGCGATATTTTCTTGAACAATAAAGACGCCGTGCTGGAGATGCTCGGCCGTTTCGACGAGGATTTGACGGCGCTGCGCCGCCTGATCCGCACCGGCGACGGCGACGGGCTGTTCGCGCTGTTCACGCGCACGCGCGCCATCCGCCGCAGCATCATCGAGCAGGGGCAGGATACGGCGGCGCCGAATTTCGGACGGGCGGCGCCGCGCGCGGAGTGATGCGGCGGCCCTCCCCGGCGAAGCGGTGGAGGGCCGGGCAAGCGGCGTCACATTTGGAATGTCACATGGCCGTGCTCGTCGATCGGCCACGAGGGATTCCAGGCGATCTCCCACGCATGGTCGTCTGGATCGGCGACATAGCCGCGAAAGCCCCCATGCGGCGGCGCGTCCGCCGGCCGCAATAGCGCGCCGCCGGCGTCCAAGAGCCGTCGCATGATCGGCTCGACATCCTCTTTGCTCGCGACATTATGCGCGAGCGAGAAGGCTCCAGGCGTCCGGAGTCCGGAGCGGCTCATATCCTCTTCGAGCGCATCCTTCAGAAAGGCGCTGAGAACAAAGCCGTTCATCTGGTAGAAGATGATATGCGGGCTCTCGAAAACGGGCGTCCAACCGAAGCCCTCGACATAGAATCGACGTGAGCGTTCCATATCGGAGACGCCGAGCGTGATGAGGGATATCTGCTGTTGCATTCCACGACCTCATTGTCCGCCGGCGCGTGATTGCGCCGGCGTCGAAGGCCATGGGACTCCTCGCGTGGCGCGAAGGTCAGGACCCGCTGTCGCGGGGATCGGGCCAACCGCACCGATCTCTCCTTTTTTGACGGATTTTTTCTAGCTCGGGACGAACGACGGGGCAAGGCGCTCGCGTCGTCAAATCAGCCCCATCACTTGCAGCGCATCGGCGATCTCCTCGCGCCGCCGCTCCACTGCCAGCTCGCCCTCGCGCACGGCCTCTTCCGTGCGGTCGAACTCCAGCAGGCCGATATGGCCGACGCGCGGCGTGATGTGAACGTCCGGCGGATCGCCGGCGAGGCGCGAGCGCGTCAGGCGGTCCTGCATGATGCTGAGCGATGTCGTCATCACGCCGAAAATGCTCGGCCGATCCGGATCGCGGCGGAACACGCCGCGCGTCAGCGTCTCGGTGAGCGAGGCGACGAAGGGCTTCTGCTTGTCCTGCAGCAGCGTGACCGGATCGAAGCCCATGGTGGAAGGGATGCGCGCGGCGTCGCGCGACTTGCCGATGATGTCGGTGTTGAGATTGACGGCGACGACGAGCTCCGCGCCCAGCGCGCGGCAGGCGGCGACAGGAAGCGGATCGACGAGCGCGCCATCGGCGAGCCAGCGGCCATCCACCTCCATCGGCGGGAACAGGCCGGGCAGAGAGAAGGAGGCGCGCAGCGCCTCGGCGAGGTCGCCCTTCTGCAGCCAGATCTCATGGCCGGTGACGAGATCGGTGGCGACGGCGACGAAGGGCGTCGGCAGCGTCTCGACGCGCAACGGCCCGACGGCGGCGCGCAGCTCCATGAGCAGCCGGTCGCCCTTGATGAGGCCGCCATAGCCGAGCTGGAGATCGAGATAGGAGACGATCTTGCGCTTGTTGAGCGAATTCGCCCAAATCTCCAATTCATCGAGCTTGCCGGCCAGAAAACATCCGCCGACCAGCGCGCCGGCCGAGGTTCCGGCGACGACGTCGAAGGTGACGCCCATGCGCGTCAGCGCGCGCAATGCGCCGATATGCGCCCATCCGCGCGCCATGCCGGAGCTGAGCGCCAGCCCGATCTTGCGCCTGCCGAGCGGATGCTCGTCCGTCTTAAGCTTTTCCGTCGCTTCGGTCACGATCGCCGCTCCGGCTCTTTTCTTCGCCCCTCGCAGCTCACATATCATTATTCGCCGCTTTCGGGAGGCGCGACAGTCGCGTTCACGACGTCGTGGCGCGGCGCGAGGGGAGCTCCGATGCGCTCGGAGACGATCGAATTCGATCGCTATCGCGTGATGGTCGAAGCCTCGCCGGCGGCGATCATCATGGTGGGCGCGGACGGACTCGTGCGTTACGCCAATCACGAGACGGAGATTCTGTTCGGCTATGCGCGCGAGGAATTGATCGGCCGTTCGATCGATCTGCTGACGCCGGCTGTGATCCGGCGCCGCCACGCCGCCTTCCGCAGGCTGTATTGCGCCGATCCTCGCCGCCGCATGATGGGCGTCGGCCAGGAGATCAAAGCGCGACGCCGCGACGGCTGCGAATTTCCGGTCGAGATCGGGCTCGCGCCGGTGGTGACGGAGCGCGGGCTCATCGTCACCGCCACCATTCTCGACATGAGCCAGCGGCGCTGGGCGGAGCGGGCCTTCGCCGCGAGCGTCGCCGAATTGGAGCGCGCCAATGAGCGGCTCGTGCAATTCGCCTATGTGGCCTCGCTCGATCTACAGCAGCCGCTGGCCGAGATCGCGGAGCAATCGACGCGGCTCGAGGCGGCGATGGCCACGGGCGTCTGCGCGGAGATCAGGGAGGCGAGCGCGCAGATGCGTCGCGCCGCGGTGCGCGGGCGCAAGCTGGTCGAGGATCTGCTCACCTATGCGCGAACCATCTATGGCGATCAGCAATTGGAGGTGTTGGAGCTGCGTGAGGAAGTGCAGTTCTCGCTCGCCGAGCTGGCGCAGTCGATCGCCGCCGGCGAGACCAGGCTCGAGGTCGATATTCCGGCGGCGGCCTTTGTCGGCGATCGCGCGCAATTCGCCTGCCTGATGCAGAACATCGTCGCCAATGCGATCAAATATCGCAAGCCCGGACGGCCGGCCGAGGTGACGATCGCGGCGACGCTGGAGGAGGGCGCGATTCACTTGTCGATCGTCGACAAGGGCGTCGGCTTCGAGCAGGAGTTCGCGCAGCGGATTTTCGAGCCGTTCAGCCAGCGCAAGAGCGATGTGGAATATGCCGGCACGGGCATAGAGCTGGCGATCTGCAAATCGATCGCGGATCGCCACGGCTGGGAGATTTCGGTGGAGTCGCGGCCGGGCGAGGGCGTGGCGTTTCGCTTCGCGATTCCGACGCTGTTCGCGCCGTCCATGTGACGCCTTCTCCCGCCGGCGGGAGAAGGCGGGCGCGCGCCTTTCGACGACGCTTCAGCCGAGCCGCGAGGCGGTCGCGCGCAGATGGGCGAAAGCGTCGCGGGCGGCGTCGACGATGGCCTCCGGGCCGCGCTTGCCGCGCATGCGCGGCTCCTTGGGAGCCTCCCGGCTCATCAGCCGCGGCTGCGCGAGATGGGGCGCCACGCCCTCGCGCATCACCGCGCGGCGAAGCGGTCCCAGCGCCGTCATGGCGATGAAGCCGGCGCCGCGGATGAGGTCGATCGGCAGATAGGGGACGATCAGCGAGCGATTGAGCAGATCCACGCCATGGGTGCGGAAGCCGATATCGGCGCGGCGATGCATTTCGTAACGCGTCAGGGCGCGCGAAAGCTCTTTGGGATTGCGCAGATCGACGCTGGCGAGGCAATCCTCGAGATCGGCGACGTCGCGCAGGCTGAGATTGAGGCCCTGCGCGCCGATCGGCGGAAACACATGGCAGGTCTCGCCCACCAGCGCGAGACGCGGCGCGGTCAGCCGCGACACTTGCAGCCCGCCCATGCGGAACTCGCCGATGTCGCTCTCGATCGTGATCGAGCCGAGCTTCTCGCGCGAATAATCCTCCATCTCGAATTGCAGCTCGTCGCGCGGTTTGGCGAGGCGGCGCTTGGCGTCGCGCGGGCTCATCAGCCAGACGAGGCTGGAGCGATGCTCGGCGCCCTCGCGCGGCGGCAGCGGCACCAGCGTGAAGGGGCCGGAGCGTGTGTGAAACTCGGTCGAGACATTGTCATGCGGCAATTCATGGCGCAGCAGAGCGGTGAGGGCGACCTGCGGATAGGTCCATTCCTTCGTGTCTATGCCGGCGGCGGCGCGCGCCTTGCTGCCGCGGCCATCGGCCGCCACGATGAAATCGGCCGTTATCCGGCGCCCGTCGGCGAGGATCGCCGTCGCGCCATCCTCCTCGAGCTCGTAATCGGCGATGTCGCTCTCGACGATCTCGAAGCTCTGCGCGGCGCGGGCGTGCTCGAGCAGGATCGCGGTCAGCTCGTCATTGGAGACGTTGAGGCCGAAGGCGGGAAGATCGATCTCCTCCGACCGCATGACGAGATCGGGCACGGGCAGGAGCTGGTCGGTGTCGTCGACCATATGGATGGTCTCGATCGGACAGGCGGCGGCGCGGACCGTCTCCAGCACGCCGATCGAATCGAGAAAGCGAACCGAGGCCTCGAACAGCGCGATGGTGCGGCCGGGCAGAGGCGGGGGGAAGCGCCCGGCCAGCGTCACCCGCCAGCCGGCGTTGGCGAAGGCGAGAGCGGCGGCGATTCCCGTGGAGCCGGCGCCAGCGACGAGAATTTGCGTGTCGATCGCGGCGCTCGCGCCCGCCAATGTCTCGGCCATGTGCTTGGTCTCCGTTTTCGGGAATCCTTCTACACCATGGGAAGAAGAAGGCGAAGCCGCGGGGAGCAGGAAGGCGAAGCGCGCCCGCGGCTGTCCGTCGCGCGAAATCTCGTGGCTTTGTCGCGAGCGTCGCTCCATGGTCGCAATCGACGGGGATTTTTGCAAAGAGGCGCGAGAGCGCGCATTTCGGAGACGATCATGGTGAAGGCAATTCGCATTTACGAGACCGGCGGCCCGCAGGTTTTACGCTATGAGGAGGTCGAGCTGCCGCCGCCCGGGCCGGGCGAGGCGCAGATCGTCCAAAGGGCGATCGGCGTCAATTATATCGACGTCTATCTGCGCAGCGGCGCCTATCCCGCCGAGCGTCCCTTCGTGCCGGGCTACGAGGGCGCGGGCGAGGTGGTCGCGCTCGGCGAGGGCGTCGAGGACGTCGAGATCGGCGATCGCGTCGCCTATGTCGGCCCGCTCGGCGGCTATGCGGAGGCGCGCAATCTTCCCGCCGCGGCGCTGGTGAGATTGCCCAAGTCGTTCTCCTTCGAGACCGGCGCCGCGATGATGCTCAAAGGGCTCACCGCGCAATATCTGCTGCGCCGCACCTATAAGGTGAAAAAGGGCGATCGCATTCTCGTCCATGCGGGCGCGGGCGGCGTCGGCCAATTGCTCTGCCAATGGGGCAGCGCGCTCGGGGCGCATGTGATCGCCACCGTCGGCGACGAGGAGAAGGCGAAAATCGCCGAAGCGGCCGGCGCGGAGCACACGATTCTCTATCGCAGCGAGGATTTCGCCGCCGCCGTGCGGGAGATCACCGGCGGCAAGCTCTGCGACGTGGTCTATGACGGCGTCGGACATGCGACCTTTCCCGCCTCGCTCGATTGCCTGAAGCCCTTCGGCCTCTTCGTGAGCTATGGCTCAGCCTCCGGCAAGATCGAGGCCTTCGACATCAATCTCCTGTCGCAGAAGGGATCGCTGTTCGCGACGCGGCCCTCGCTCTTCGCGCATATCGCGCGGCGCAAGGACCTCGTGAAGATGACGAGCGACTTGGTGCGCGCGATCAAAAAGGACGTTCTGCGGCTCGAGCGGCCGACGCTCTATCGGCTCGAGGACGCCGCGCGCGCCCATGCCGATCTCGAGGCGCGGCGCACCACAGGCGCGCTCGTGCTCGTCCCCTGAGCGGCGCGCGGGCCGGCGCCACAAAATTTTCACATGTGTGACATTTTTAGCACAGGTGTGGCGCTGCGGCGCCGGTCGCAGAATTTAGGGAATTGAATTTGCGGGCGCTGCCGAATCGGCCCGATCGGCCCCGCCCGCTCGGGCGGCGCTCGAACGCGGCCGTGTGGCCGCTGATTGCGGCGAAGCCTGGACAAATGCGACCTTTTATGCCGCGCGCCGCGGCGCGGAATCGGATAGGCTCTCCAATGTTCCGGCTTTGAGGTTCCTCCCACCTCCCGATGGGCCGGGGCCCACTCTCAAAACCCGGCGTTCTCGCCGGGTTTTTTTCTGCCCGCGGCCCGGTCGCCGGCCACGCTCCCTCTCGGTGTTTTTCTTTATATGACAGTTGCTTATGGCGCTGGCTCGTGGCGGCGTGGCGTGCGCGAGCCGAACCTTCGCCGGGGTTTCGCGCATCTGCGCGGTTGCATTCGGGATCAAAGCGGCACATCTTGAGGGCCGCGGCGCCAGCGCCGTGAATCATGAGGGTTGCACCGCTGACGACAAGTCTCCCCGGGGTGGCGCGCGCGCCATCTCAGCCGGCTTCCGGGCCGATCGGCCAGATTGCCGGCGCCATAATCCGTAATGTCCTCGCGAGCCTCGACGACTCCAAGGCCGAGGACGTCACCTCCATCGATCTGCGCGGAAAGACGTCGATCGCCGATGACATGGTCATCGCGACCGGCCGCTCGACCACGCATGTCGGCGCCATCGCCGACAGAGTGCTCAAAGCCTGCAAGGAGGCCGGTCTCGTCGCTCCGCGCGTCGAGGGGCTGCCGCAATGCGACTGGGTGCTGATCGACGCGGGCGACGTCATCGTCCACATTTTCAGACCCGAGGTCCGGCAGTTCTACAACCTCGAGAAAATGTGGGGCGGCGCGCGGCCGAGCGAGCTGCGGGCGGTCTGAAGCCCGAAGGGGCGAAACGAGACAGGACGGCGTTCGCCGCGCGCGAATGTCCGTAAGGGGACATGCGTCTCGGAATTCTCTGTGTCGGGCGGCTCAAGGCCGGCCCGGAGCGCGATCTCTACGCGCGTTACGCCGCCCGTGTCGCGGCGATGCGCAATCTCGGGCTCGCGGGGCTCGATCTCCTGGAAATCGACGAGAGCCGGGCGCGCAATCCGGTCGAGCGCATGGCGCAGGAAGGCGAGAGCCTGCTCGCCGCTGCGCCCGCCGGCGCGAAGCTCGTCGTCTTCGACGAGCGCGGGACGGCCGCCAGCAGCGCCGATTTCGCGGCGCTCGTCGAGAGCGAGCGGGACAGGGGCGTAAAATCGCTCTGGTTCGCGATTGGCGGCTCGGAAGGGCTCTCGCCGGCGGTGCGGGCGAAGGCGGGCGCGGTCTTCTCCTTCGGGCGCATGACGCTGCCGCATCAGATCGTGCGCATCCTCGTCGCCGAGCAGATCTACCGGGCGACGACGATTCTCTCCGGCCATCCCTATCATCGGGCGTGAGGCGTGGCGTCGCGTCGGGTCAGACACGAAGATTGCATCCACCGGACGGCGAGTGGAGCGCCCGCGCCCCGCGTCAGAGGACAAAGATGAACGAGCCGCCGCTCATACGATTCATTGTCTGCGTCGGAGACGTCTGCGACCGCGATGGGCGCGGCAGCGCGCTGCACGAGCGCTTGAGCGATGCGCTCGATATCGATTTCGGCAAAGGAATCGACGCCGGCCGCATCGCCTGCGCGCGGCGCAGCTGCCTGCGCCTCTGCTCGCACGGCGTTCCCATGCTGCGCGTCGAGCCGTCCGGCGACGTCTACGCCGATCCCGACATCGAGCATATGCTCGATCTGGTCGAAGAGGCGCTGCTGGCGGGGTGAGCCGGCTCTACTCGTCGTTGACTTTCGCCGGCTTCAGCACCACCGGGCGCAGCAGGAAGGACGGAATATGGTCGCCGAGGCCGATGACCGGCGGCCCGTCGTCCTCCGGCTGGCGCGTCGGCCTGCGGTCGCGCCGATCGCCATAGGTCGGCGGCCTCTCGGGACGCGCAGGCCGCTCGGTTCTCACGGGCCGCTCCGCGCTCGCGGGGCGCTCTGTTCTGGCGGGGCGCTCGCTCTGCGGGCGCTCGGTTCTGGCGGGCCGTTCGGATCTGGCGGGCCGTTCCGCACGCGCCTCGCGCGGCGGCCGAGCCTCGCGTTCTGGTCTGGCCTCGCGCTCTGGTCTGGCCTCGCGATCCGCTGCCGGACGACGCCCGTTACGCTCACCGCCGCCGCGCGCGCTGCTGCTGCGTCCGCGTCCACGCGATTCGCGCGCCGGCGCCTCGGAAGGCGGCGGCAGCTCGTCGAGTCGGGGACCTTCCCAATCGATCTTATTGCCGATCAGCGTCTCGATCTGATCGAGATATTTGCGATCGTCGTCGGTGACGAGGGTGAAGGCCGTGCCCGAGCGCCCGGCGCGGCCGGTGCGGCCGATGCGATGGACATAATCCTCGCTATGCGTCGGCACGTCGAAATTGAAGACATGGCTGACGTCGGGAATGTCGAGGCCGCGCGCCGCGACGTCCGAGCAGACGAGCAGATTGACGTCGCCATTCTTGAACGCGTCGAGCGAGGCCATGCGCGCGAGCTGGTCCATATCTCCATGCAGCGCGCCGGCGGAGAAGCCGTGCTTGTCGAGCGAGCGATGCAGAATCGCCACGTCGCGCTTGCGGTTGCAGAAGATGATCGCATTCTTGAAGCTGTCGGCTCCGCGGATGATCTGGCGCAGCGTCTCGCGTTTTTCCGCATGGCCATGAGTGGCGATGAGCGCCTGGCGAATCGTCGCCGCGGTGGTTGCGGCGCGCGCCACTTCCACGCGCACGGGATTGTGCAGAAACGCCTCGGTGAGGCGAGTGATCTCCGGCGGCATGGTGGCGGAGAAGAACAAGGTCTGCCGCGTGAAGGGCACGAGCTTGCAGACGCGCTCTATGTCCGGAATGAAGCCCATGTCGAGCATGCGGTCGGCCTCGTCGATGACGAGGATCTCGATATTGGTGAGCAGCAGCTTGCCGCGATCGAAGAAGTCGAGCAGGCGGCCGGGCGTCGCGATCAGCACATCGGCGCCGCGCATGATCTTGGCTTCCTGATCTCCGAAGGAGACGCCGCCGATCAGCAATGCGACGTTGAGCTTATGATTTGCGCCATATTTGGCGAAGCTCGCCTCGACCTGGGCGGCGAGCTCGCGCGTCGGCTCCAGAATCAGCGTGCGCGGCATGCGCGCGCGGGCGCGGCCTTGCTCGAGCCGGCACAGCATGGGCAGCGTGAACGCCGCCGTCTTGCCTGTGCCGGTCTGGGCGATGCCCAGAATGTCGCGCCCTTGCAGCGCAGGAGGAATGGCCTGTTCCTGAATGGGCGTCGGCGTGGTGTAGCCGGACGTCTCAACGGCCGCGAGGACCTTTTGGGAAAGGCCGAGTTCGTCGAAGTTCATCAATGGTCCTGGTCGCGGCGTTCGTGACATCTGGCAAGGGATGGGCGCGCGTAGGCCGCGGGGGCGCGCGTCGTCCTCGAGAGGGCGGGGCCGTCGCAAATCGACGGATATGTTCCGCTGGCGTTCTGCTCGTCGTCGGGTTCTGGTCGTCGTCGGGGGAGCAAGACGCGCGCCATGCTTGGAGCCGAACGCGTCGGATGTCAATGAAATTGACGCGGCGCATCGCGAGCGACGCCGCGCCGTTCCGGCTGATCGCGCTCGAATTCGGCCTATTTCGCGTCCAGCCCGCAGGGCGAGGCCGGCGCGAGCGCTTTTTGTCCCGGCGCGATCGAGCCGGTGGCGGCGTGATCCACGCCGACGAAACCGATTCGATGCACCAGCTGAGGCGAGGCCGCCGATGGCGACGCCGCGAGCACCGCGCGACCGCGCTCCTCTTTATGGACAAAAGCGATGAGCGGGAGCTCGCCGCTTTGTAACTTTGCCGACAGCAGATTGGCCCCGAGCACGCAGGCGAGCGCCAGCACTGCCGAACCCAAGGCTACTTTTTCGACGAGCTTGCCCGCCGTGTCCCGCCGCAACCGCTCGAGCATCGACATTCGCGCCTCTTTTTATTCGCGCGCCACGCTTTTTGATCGGCCGCGACTGTAGGGGGGAGGCGGTAAAGGACGCGTTTACGCTCATGGTTTTCAATAAGTAGACAGATGCGGCGCGCTGTCGCGGGTCGAATCGAGACAATCGCGGCGCCCTTTGGAAACCCAAACCCGCGGCAGGCGGGGCGGAGAGCGAAATTCACTTGTTCCGCCGCTCCGGCACATTATGTCCTAGGCGGATTGTCCAAGCGGCGTCGCGCTCGCGGTGCCGCGTTCGAGGCGGGCCTCGGACATTTTTTCGGCTGTTTCAGCTTTTCGGGTCTTGCCAATGCTCCCGCGAGAAAGAAAACTCGGCGTCTCTCCGCTTCGCCCGTTCCGCGAAAGCCGGCGAGGGGCCCGCGGCACAGAGAATGCTACGCAGCAATCCGACGGGCCTGTCGCAGGCGAAACTTCGGAAAGGGGAATGAGGAAAGCCGAGGTGACAGTGATCGATGACCTTACGCTCGACAGCCGCATTCCGTCCTCTGCGGAGGAATACGGCGCACCTCCCCATGCGGGCGGAAAAGAGCCTCGCAAGAGCGGCGGCGGCGATGGGGGCTCGGGGTCGGGAACGGCGCTGATCACCCGCACGAAAACGCAGACGCGGCGGCCCAACATGTACCGCGTGTTGTTGCTCAACGACGACTATACGACACAGGAGTTCGTCGTTATCGTCCTGCGTAAATATTTCAACAAGACCCTGGAAGAAGCCACTCGGATAATGCTGCACGTGCATAATCACGGCGTCGGCGAATGCGGCGTCTACACCTATGAGGTGGCGGAGACGAAAGTCACGCAAGTGATGGACTATGCGCGCAAGCATCAGCATCCGCTTCAGTGCATCATGGAAAAGAAGTGAGGGCGGACGATCGATGCCGACATTCTCGCGCAACCTGAAGCAATCACTCGACCGCGCGCTCGCTTCGGCGAGGGAGCGGCATCATGAATATGCGACGCTGGAGCATCTGCTCCTCAGTCTCATAGACGACCAGGACGCCGCCGCCGTGCTGCGCGCCTGTTCGGTCGATCTGGATCTGCTCGCGAAAAGCTTGCGCGAATATATCGATCACGAACTGGACAATCTGGTCAATGAATCGGCAGGCGACTGCAAGCCGACCGCCGGTTTCCAGCGCGTCGTGCAGCGCGCGATCATCAGCGTGCAATCCTCCGGTCGCGAGGATGTGAGCGGCGCCAATGTGCTGGTCGCTCTGTTCGCCGAGCGCGAGAGCCACGCCGTCTATTTCCTGCAGGAGCAGGATATGACGCGCTATGACGCGGTGAACTACATCAGCCACGGCATCGCCAAGCGGCCGGGACTTGCCGACGGGTCGCGCGCGCCGCGCGGCGTCGAGGACGAGGCCGAGCGCGCCGAGGGGCGCGAGGGTCGCGACGGCGAGCAGCGCAAGAAGGAAGGCGCGCTCGAGGCCTATTGCGTGAACCTCAACCGCAAGGCGCGCGATGGCCGCATCGATCCGCTGATCGGCCGCGAATCCGAGGTGCTGCGCACCATCCAGGTGCTGTGCCGTCGGCAGAAGAACAATCCGCTGCTGGTCGGCGACCCTGGCGTCGGCAAGACTGCGATCGCCGAAGGCCTCGCCCGCAAGATCATCCAGAACGAGGTTCCGGACGTTCTCGCCGGCGCGACGGTTTTCGCGCTCGACATGGGCACGCTGCTCGCCGGCACGCGCTATCGCGGCGATTTCGAGGAGCGGCTGAAGCAGGTCATCAAGGAGATCGAGGCGCATAAGAACGCCATTCTCTTCATCGACGAGATCCATACGGTGATCGGCGCCGGCGCGACCTCCGGCGGCGCGATGGACGCCTCCAATCTGCTCAAGCCCGCGCTCGCGCAGGGAACGCTGCGTTGCATCGGCTCGACCACCTATCGCGAATATCGCCAATATTTCGAGAAGGACCGCGCTCTGGTGCGGCGCTTCCAGAAGATCGACGTCAATGAGCCGTCGATCCCGGATGCGGTGGAGATCATCAAGGGTCTGAAGCCCTATTTCGAAGAGTTCCACAAGATCCGCTACACGACGGAAGCGCTGAAGGCGGCGGTGGAGCTCTCGGCGCGCTACATTCACGACCGCAAGCTGCCGGACAAGGCGATCGACGTCATCGACGAGTCCGGCGCGGCGCAAATGCTCGTGCCGGAGTCGAAGCGCAAGAAGACGATCGGCCTGAAGGAGATCGAATTGACGATCTCGACGATGGCGCGCATTCCGCCCAAGACCGTCTCCAAGGACGATGCGGAAGTGCTCGCCCATCTCGACGAGACGTTGAAGCGCGTCGTCTATGGCCAGGACAAGGCGCTCACCGCGCTCACCTCGGCGATCAAGCTGGCCCGCGCCGGCCTGCGCGATCCCGAGAAGCCGATCGGCTGCTATCTCTTCTCCGGTCCGACCGGCGTCGGCAAGACGGAGGCGGCGCGCCAGCTCGCCACCTCGCTCGGCATCGAGCTCATCCGCTTCGACATGTCGGAATATATGGAGCGCCATACGGTGAGCCGGCTCATCGGCGCGCCTCCCGGCTATGTCGGCTTCGATCAGGGCGGCCTCTTGACCGACGGCATCGACCAGCATCCGCATTGTGTGCTGCTGCTCGACGAGATCGAGAAAGCGCATTCCGATCTCTTCAACATCCTGTTGCAGGTGATGGACCACGGCAAGCTGACCGACCACAACGGCAAGCAGATCGACTTCCGCAATGTGATCCTCATCATGACGACCAACGCCGGCGCCGCCGATCTCGCGCGCAAGCCCATCGGCTTCACGCGCGGCGCGGTGCATAGCACCGAGGACAATGAGGCGATCAATCGGCTCTTCGCCCCGGAGTTCCGCAACCGTCTCGACGCGATCGTCAACTTCGGCCATCTGCCGGAGGAGGTCATCGCCCGCGTCGTCGACAAATTCGTCCTGCAGCTCGAGGCGCAGCTCGCCGATCGCAATGTCACGATCGAGCTCGCCGACGAGGCGCGCGCCTGGCTCGTCGAACGTGGCTATGACCAGGCCATGGGCGCGCGGCCGATGGCCCGCGTCATCCACACGCATATCAAGACGCCGCTCGCCGACGAGGTTCTGTTCGGCAAGCTGAAGAATGGCGGCGCGGTGCGCGTCGTGGTGGTGACCGACGACAATGGCGCCAAATCGCTCGGTTTCGTCTTCCCCGAGGGGCCGGTGCTGCCGCGTCCCGAGCGCGACATCGTCGAGGCCGGCAAGAAGCGCGCATCCGAAGGCGGCGGTGAGCCGCGCAAGAGCCGCAAGCCGAAGGAGAGCGACTCGGGCAAGGGTGATTTGGGCAAGACCGATCCGGCGCCGCGCAACGCCAGCGCTCGCCCGCGCAGCGTTCCGGAGACGCCGCTCAAGAATTGAGCAGCGCCCCGAATCCTCATGGGGCGTTAATCACTTCGACTGTATTCTCGAAGCCGGGCTCATGCCCGGCTTCGTCGTTCGCGCGCTCCCGCGGGGCAGTCCCAGCTCGGAAGTGTCGGGCGTCGAAGCGTCGAGCGTCGAAATGGGCGAGCGTCGAGGTGGGAAGCTAGATGCGTGTGGCGATCGTTCATTATTGGTTCGTCGGCATGCGCGGCGGTGAGAAGGTCGTCGAAGCGCTGATCCGGCTCT
Organism: Methylosinus sp.; assembly: GCF_036560965.1. NCBI lineage: Bacteria > Pseudomonadati > Pseudomonadota > Alphaproteobacteria > Hyphomicrobiales > Methylocystaceae > Methylosinus > Methylosinus sp. The sequence continues at coordinate 150,209 of NZ_DATBQF010000008.1, forward strand.
ATCCGCAGGCCGATCTCTTCACCCATGTCATCGATCCGACCGCCGTCTCGCAGACCATTCTCTCGCGCCCGCTGAAGACGAGCTTCATCCAGTCGCTTCCCCGCGCGGCGAAATATTACCGGCAATATCTTCCGCTCATGCCGCTCGCCTGCGAGCAGCTCGATCTGCGCGGCTATGATCTCGTCATCTCGAGCGAGTCCGGTCCGGCCAAGGGAATCATCCCGCCGCCGGAGGCGCTGCATGTCTGCTATTGCCATTCGCCCATGCGCTATTTGTGGAACATGTACCATGAATATCGCGAGGAATCCGGCCGGCTCACGCGCCTGTTGATGCCGCCGCTCGCCCATTATCTGCGCAATTGGGATGCGTTGTCGGCAACGCGCGTCGATCATTTCATCGCCAATTCGACGACGGTCGCGCATCGCGTCGAGCGCTATTACAGGCGCTCCGCCGATGTCGTGCATCCGCCGGTCGCCGCCGACGCCTTCGCCATCGCGCCTCCGCAAGAGATCGGCGACTATTATCTGATGGTCGGCGAGCTCGTCGGCTATAAGCGGCCCGATCTCGCCATCGACGCTTTCAATGCGAGCGGCAAGAAGCTCGTCGTCATCGGCGGCGGCTCCAATCTCGACGCGATCCGCAAGCGCGCCGGCCCGACGGTGACGGTGCTCGGCCCGCAGCCATTCGATGTGCTGATGCGGCATTATTCGCGCTGTCGGGCGTTGATCTTTCCGGGCGAGGAGGATTTCGGCATCGTGCCGCTCGAGGCGATGGCGAGCGGACGGCCGGTGATCGCCTTCCGCCGCGGCGGCGCGATGGAGACGGTTGTCGAAAATGAGACAGGCGTGTTTTTCGACACCCAGACGGTGGAATCGCTGAGCGAGGCGATCGCGCGCTGCGAGCAAATGGAATTCTCGCCCGAGCGCATTCGCGCTCATGCGCTCGGCTTCGGAGAGGAGCGATTTCTGCGCGAGATGCGCGAGACGATCGACTCCTATTTCGCCGCCCGCGCCAAAACGCGCTGAGGCGCTTTTCCTCCCGCTCGTCCCCTCGCGAGGCCGGCCCTCGGCGCTTCCGAGCCCGCGCGCCATGGCGTAACATGCGCGCGTGACGGTTCCTCGGGAGGTTTCATGAGACATTTCATCGCTTCATTCGCTGTGCTGCTCGCGCTGGCCGGCTTTTGCACGGCGCCGGCCCGCGCCGACGACAAGGCGGACCGCATCGCCGCCGCCAAGGAGCTGCTCGTCGCCATGCATATGACAGACACCGCCAAGCAGGTGCTGCCGGCGATGCTCGATCAGATGAAGACGTTGCTCAGCGCGCAAAATCCGAAGGTCGAGAAGGACCTCGCCGAGATCGGCCCGCGCTTGCAGGCCAAATTCTTCGCCAGCCTGGACGTGCTCGCCGCCCGGATGGCCGCCGTCTACGCCGAAAGTTTCACCGTCGCCGAGCTGCATGATGCGGCGACTTTCTACAAATCTCCGACGGGCGCGAAGCTGGCCGCGAAAGCGGGTCAGATGGCGAAGGCCGGGATGGAGATCGGCAAAGCCTGGGGCCTCGAGGTCGGCGAGACGTTGCAGGCCGACATCAAAACCGAGCTGCGCAAGCGCGGCTATTCGATCTGAGGTCGGCCGAGCCTTACTGCTCCTGGGCGGCGCGCTTGCGCTTCGGCGCCGGCGCGTCTTTCGCCTCCTTCGCCGCTTTCGTCTCCTTCGCCTTTTCCGCGCGCGGCGGGCGGCGCTTCAGCACTTCGGCGAGATAGCGCCCCGTATGGCTGCGCTTCGCGGCGACGATCTCGTTGGGCGGCCCCGCCGCGACGATCTCGCCGCCGCCGTCGCCGCCCTCGGGCCCGAGATCGATGATCCAATCGGCGGTCTTGATGACCTCGAGATTATGCTCGATGACGACGACGCTATTGCCCTGATCGACGAGCTCGTGCAGCACCTCGAGCAATTTCGCGACATCGTGGAAATGCAGGCCGGTCGTCGGCTCGTCGAGAATATAGAGCGTGCGGCCGGTGGAGCGGCGCGCCAATTCCTTGGCGAGCTTGATGCGCTGCGCCTCGCCGCCCGAGAGCGTCGTCGCCTGCTGGCCGACGCGAATATAATCGAGGCCGACGCGCTTCAACGTCTCCATCTTGTCGCGGATCGCCGGCACGGCCTTGAACAATACGGCGGCCTCCTCGACCGTCATGTCGAGAACGTCGGCGATGGATTTGTCGCGATATTTCACCTCGAGCGTCTCGCGATCGTAGCGCTTGCCCTTGCAGACGTCGCAAGTGACATAGACGTCCGGCAAAAAATGCATCTCGATCTTGATGACGCCGTCGCCCTGGCAGGCCTCGCAGCGTCCGCCCTTCACATTGAAGGAGAAGCGCCCCGGCGCATAGCCGCGCGCCTTCGCCTCCGGCAGGCCGGCGAACCATTCGCGGATCGGCGTGAAGGCGCCGGTGTAGGTCGCAGGGTTCGAGCGCGGCGTGCGGCCGATCGGCGATTGATCGATGTCGATGATCTTGTCGATATGCTCGAGCCCTTCGATCTTGTCGAAAGGCGCGGGATGCTCATGCGCGCTGTTGAGGCGTCGCGCCACGGCTTTGTACAGCGTCTCGATGACGAGCGTCGATTTGCCGCCGCCGGAGACGCCGGAGACCGCGGTGAAGAGGCCGAGCGGAATTTTCGCCTCGACGTTCTTGAGATTATTGCCTCGTGCGCCGCTGATCTTCAGCCAGCGGCCGGGATCGGGCTTGCGCAGCGCATGGCGCAGCGTCACCTTCCGCGCGCCGGTCAAATATTGGCCGGTGAGCGAATTGGGATCGTCCATGATCTCCTGCGGCGCGCCTTTGGAGACGATATTGCCGCCATGCACGCCGGCCCCGGGGCCGACATCGACGACATAATCGGCGGAGAGAATCGCGTCCTCGTCATGCTCGACGACGATGACGCTGTTGCCGAGATCGCGCAGGCGCCGAAGCGTGTCGAGCAGCCGGTCATTGTCGCGCTGATGCAGGCCGATCGAGGGCTCGTCCAGCACATAGAGCACGCCGGTGAGGCCGGAGCCGATCTGCGAGGCGAGGCGAATGCGCTGGCTCTCGCCGCCCGACAGCGTGCCCGAGGCGCGCGACAGGGTGAGATAGTCGAGGCCGACATCGACGAGGAAGGTCAGGCGATCGCGGATTTCTTTCAATATGCGATGGGCGATCTCATTGCGCTTGGCGTCGAGCTTTTCCGGCAGCGCGTGGAACCAGTCGAGCGCGGCGCGCACGGAGAGGTCCGACACCTCGCCGATATGCATCATGTCGATCTTGACCGCCAGCGCCTCCGGCTTCAAGCGATAGCCGAGGCAGGCCTTGCAGGGCTCCGCCGACATATAGCGGCCGATCTCCTCGCGCGCCCATTCGCTGTCCGTCTCCAAAAAACGCCGTTGCAGATTGGCGACGACGCCTTCGAACGGCTTCTTCACATCATAGGCGCGCGCGCCGTCGTCATAGGAGAAGCGAATCTCCTCCTTGCCGGAGCCGTGCAGCAGCACCTCGCGCACTGTCTTGTCGAGCTGCTCGAAAGGCGTGTCGAGACGGAATTTGTAATGCCGGCCGAGCGAGGCCAGCGCCTGTTGGTAATAGGGCGAGGATGATTTCGCCCAGGGCGCGATGGCGCCTTTGCGCAAGGACAGCTTGGGATCGGGAACGACGAGATCGGGATCGATCACCTGCTCCTGGCCGAGGCCGCTGCAGGCCGGGCAGGCGCCGAAAGGATTGTTGAAGGAGAACAGTCGCGGCTCGATCTCCGCAATGGTGAAGCCGGAGACGGGGCAGGCGAATTTCGACGAGAAGACGATGTGGTCCGGCGCATAATGGTTGGAGGCGTAGGCGGCGGCCGGCGCAGCGGGCGCGGCGGCCTCGCTGGGTCGGCTCGCCTGATCCGCGAATTCGACCACCGCCAGCCCATTGGCCAGCTCCAGCGCCGTCTCGAAACTATCGGCGAGACGCGCGCCGATGTCGGAGCGCACCACGATACGGTCGACGACGATGTCGATGTCGTGCTTCAGCTTCTTGTCGAGCGGCGGCGTGTCGGCGATCTCGTGATAGGCGCCGTCGATCTTCAAGCGCTGGAAGCCGCGCTTGGTGAATTCGGCGATCTCTTTTCTGTATTCGCCCTTGCGGCCGCGCACGACCGGCGCGAGCAGATAGAGACGCGTTCCCTGCGGCAGCGCCAGCACGCGGTCGACCATTTGCGAGACGGTCTGGCTCTCGATCGGCAGGCCCGTCGCCGGCGAATAGGGAATGCCGACGCGCGCCCACAGCAAGCGCATGTAGTCGTGAATCTCGGTCACCGTGCCGACGGTGGAGCGCGGATTCTTCGAGGTCGTCTTCTGCTCGATGGAGATGGCGGGCGAGAGGCCGTCGATCTGATCGACATTCGGCTTCTGCATCATCTCCAGAAATTGGCGCGCATAGGCCGAGAGCGACTCGACATAGCGACGCTGGCCCTCCGCATAGATGGTGTCGAAAGCGAGCGAGGATTTGCCCGAGCCCGACAGGCCCGTGAAGACGACGAGCTTGTCGCGCGGAATGACGAGATCGACATTCTTGAGATTATGCTCGCGCGCGCCGCGGATGGAGATGACCTTGCCGTCGAACAGATCGTCGAGAGAGGCGGCGGCGGCGGATTTTTTCGGGCTTCGCATGTGCACGACCAGAACTGAGCGGTGGATTCGCCCCCTCCCCAACCCTTCCCCGCTTCGCGGGGGAGGGAGCAGATTCGGCGCTTCATCGAAGCTTCGCGAAACGACGCCGCCTCCCTCTCCCGCAAAGCGGGGGAGGGCGAGGGAGGGGGCCGACGGCCGTCGATCTTACGCCCGTCTTCTTCTCTTGCCATGCTGCGGCGCAGTAATCCACAGCCTCGAGCGAAGCGAAGCCTCGGTAGGGAGCCGAACAGCGCCCGGCTCGGCGCACGGCTCGGCTCCTGGGCTCCTGGGCTTCTGGGCGCGGCGCGGCACAAATCATGCTGTCATGACGGGAGCAATTGGGAAAGGCGAGCTGGTCGATGGCGTGTTTCGGACATTTTTCCGCAGGGGAGCGGCGCGATAATGGCCGGGAGGCCTCGCGATGAGCGAGCCTCTGCGCGCGGTTCTGATCGACCTCGAAGGCGTCATGCTGCCCATGGCCTTCATGACCGAGACGCTCATTCCCCTCTCCGCCCGGCGGCTCGGGAGCTATATCGTCGAGCATGCCGAGGACGAGGAGGTCGAGGAGGCGCTGGAGGAGACCGGGCGCCTGATGGGCGGCTATGAGCTCGATCCCACCCAGGCGGAATCGCTGCTGCTGCGCTGGATGAAGCAGGGCCGCAAGGCGACGCCGCTGAAAATTCTCCAGGGGCTGGTCTGGCAGGAGGGCTATGAGGCGGGCTCGCTGTCCTGCGCGCTCTATCCGGATGTGGCGGATTGCCTGAAATCCTGGGCCGGCGCCGGCCTGCGGCTGTTCATTTATTCCTCCAATTCGGAATTGGCGCAGAAGCTGCTGCTGAGCCGCGCCGCATCCGAGGAGCTGACGAGCGTGTTCGAGGGGTTCTTCGACACGACCCTCGGCCAGAAGATCGAGCCCGGCTCCTACCGCGACATTGGCGAACGTCTGGCGTTGCCTGCCGCATCCATCCTCGTGCTGTCGGAGAGCGATGAAGAATTGGACGCCGCCGCAACCGCGGGTCTCGCGACGGCCCGCATCGCGCGCGACGGGGCGGTCGAGAGCCCCCATCGGGTCTGCCCCGATCTCGCCTCCTTGAACATCGGACAGTGACGAATGACGAAATTCACGCTCGAGACGCGAGACGGGACGCGGTCGGAAATCGCCGGCAAGGATCGCGCGACGATGATGAAGCTGATCCGCAAATCGGGCGTTCAGGAGCTGGTCGCCGAATGCGGCGGCAGCTGCACCTGCGCCACCTGCCAGATTTATGTCGATCTGCCCGACGGCGTCGCCATGCCCCCCATGGAGCTCGCCGAGTCCATCATGCTGGCCAAGGCCGCCAACCGCCAGATCAATTCGCGCCTTGCCTGCCAGTTGAAATTCGACTCGAGCCTCGACGGCATGCATGTCCGCATCGCCCCGGAGGATTTCAGCAATAGCTAGCGGCGCCGCGGGCGGAGCACACTCATGCGACATCGCCGGCTCGGCCGGTCGGGCCTCGACTGCGCCCCCCTCGCGCTCGGCTGTCATGTCTTCGGCTGGACGGTGGATGCGGCGACCTCCTGCGCCATTCTGGACGCGTTCGTCGATCGCGGCTGCGCGCTGATCGACACGGCCGACACTTATTCGACCTGGGCGCCCGGCCATAAAGGCGGCGAATCCGAGACGATCATCGGCAATTGGCTGAAGGCGACAGGCAAGCGCGACCGCGTTCTGATCGCGACCAAGGTCGGCGGGGATATGCCGAATGTGGGCAAGGGGCTCTCCCGCGCCCATATCATCCGCTCGGCCGAGGACTCGCTGCGCCGGCTGGGAACCGACCGGATCGATCTCTATCAGGCGCATTTCGACGACACCGCGGTCTCTTTCGAGGAGACGCTCGAGGCCTTCGCGACGCTCGTTCAAAACGGCAAGGTGCGCGCCATCGGCGCGTCCAATTATTCGGCGCCTCGCCTCGCCGACGCGCTTTCGACCGCCAGAGCCCATGGGCTGCCGCTCTACGGCTGCCTGCAACCGCATTACAATCTCGTCACCCGCGCCTTTTACGAGGGCGATCTGCGCCGGCTGTGCCTCGAGGAGGATATGGGCGTCATTCCGTTTCGCGGGCTGGAAGCGGGATTCCTCACCGGAAAATATCGCTCCATGGCCGATACGGTCGGGACGGCGCGCGGCGCCGTCGTCGCGCGCATTCTCGACGACCGCAGCCTCGATATTTTGCGCGAGCTCGACCGCGCCGCCCTTCAGCTCGACGCCACTCCGGCGCAGGTCGCCATCGGCTGGCTGCTGGCGCAGCCGGGCGTGACCGCGCCGATCGTCAGCGTCACCAGCCTGGCCCAGCTCGCCGAAATTTTCGGCGCGACGACTCTCACGCTCGACGCCAGAACGCTGATGCGGCTCGATATGGTGAGCGCCTGACGTCTCGAGCGCGGAGCCGGATCGGAGCCGCAGACCGGAAAAAACACGCGCCGACGTCGCATTTGGTCTCGATTTTGCTCGTCCGACATGCACATGGCGCAACAATGCAGGGTGACGGTCATGCCGATGAAGGAAGAAGATATTAAGCCGGGCAATTGCTACAGGAGCAAGGGAGGCGAGCAAAACTCGGAAAAATACACGATCGTCAGCATAACGCGCGGCATCGTCACCTATCAGAGCTGGACCACCGATCCGAATAGAATGTCGCTGCGCACCAATGTCGGCATCAAGGCGCTGGCCGAGGTGCTCTTCAAGGAAATCCCTTGTCCGAACCGAGAAGCCGGCGAAAAAATCGAGTATTTCGATCCCACACGCGGCTGAGATTTAGGCGAGCGGGGAAGGATGCGTCCCGGCTTGCCATTGCCCGCTTTCGGCTCCCGGTCTACGGATTATCGACCGAATGAGCCGGAATAGAGGGGCAGACATTGACCGCAGCCGCCGCCATGGCCGAGGCGCCGCCGCGCAAGAGCGCGCATAGCCTCTATCTCCAGGTGCTCGCCGCCATCGTGCTCGGCGCGCTGCTCGGCGTCTATTTTCCCGACATCGCCAAGAGCCCCTGGATGGAGGCGATGGGCAAGGGCTTCGTCAATCTCATCAAAATGGTGATCGCGCCGATCATCTTCTGCACCATCGTCTCCGGCATCGCCCATCTCGAGAGCGCGGCAAAAGTCGGGCGCGTCGGAATCAAGGCGCTCGTCTATTTCGAGGTGGTCTCGACCATCGCTTTGGCGCTCGGGCTTCTCGTCGGCAATCTGCTGCGGCCCGGCGAAGGCTTTTCTGGCAAAGCCGCGGACGCCGCCGCCGTCGCCAAATATCTCGAGCCGGCCGCGCAGCGCAGCCCGGTCGATTTCGTGCTCGGCGTCATTCCGGACAGCGTCATCGGCGCCTTCGCCAGAGGCGATATTCTGCAGGTGCTGCTGTTCTCCATCCTGTTCGGCTTCGCTCTGATGGCGCTGGGCGAGCGGGGCAGGGCGCTGGGCGGCTTCATCGACGAGGCCGGCCACGCCATGTTCGGCGTCATCGCGATCGTGATGAAGGCGGCGCCGCTCGGCGCTTTCGGCGCCATGGGCTACACGGTCGGCAAATATGGCTCGCAGTCGCTGGTGAGCCTCGCCTGGCTCGTGGGCTCCTTCTATCTCACCGCTATTTTGTTCATCGTCATTGCGCTGGGGATCGTCGCGCGCATCGTCGGCTTCAGCATTTTTCGCTTCCTCGGCTATATTCGCGACGAATTGCTGATCGTGCTCGGCACGTCGTCGTCGGAGAGCGCGCTGCCGCAGCTGATGGAGAAGCTCGAGCGCTTAGGCTGCTCGAAATCGGTCGTCGGTCTCGTCGTGCCGACGGGCTATTCCTTCAATCTCGACGGCACCAATATCTATATGACATTGACGAGCCTGTTCATCGCGCAGGCGCTCGGCGTCGAGCTTTCGGCGGGACAGCAATTCGTCATTCTCACCGTGGCGATGCTGACCTCCAAAGGCGCCTCGGGCGTGACCGGCGCCGGCTTCATCACTCTGGGCGCGACGCTCTCGTCGATCGACCCGCGTCTCGCGCCGGGCATGGCGATCGTCATCGGCGTCGACAAATTCATGAGCGAATGCCGCGCGCTCACCAATATTTGCGGCAATGGCGTGGCGACCATCGTCGTCGCCTGGTGGGAGGGCGAGCTCGACCATGACAAGCTCGCCGCCGGACTCTCCCGACGCATCGACCCCAGCGACATAGAGACCGCCGTCGCGACGAAATGAGGCGGGACGTTGCGCTCCGCTGCGGGGGGTGCTAGAACAAAAAAAGAACATCGCGCGAATTGTGGACAAGGCGGCGGAACGTCTTCGCGCTCGCGCGTTTCGGACTAAGGTGCCTCGTGCATTCATAAGGCGGAGAGAGGGTCATGGCGGGCAGCGTCAACAAGGTCATCCTGGTGGGCAATCTGGGCCGCGATCCGGAAGTGCGCACGCTGCCTTCGGGCGACCGCGTCGTCTCCTTCTCGGTGGCGACGACGGAATCCTGGCGCGATCGCAACAGCGGCGAGCGCAAGGACCGCACGGAGTGGCACAATGTGTCGATCTTCAACGAGAATCTCGGGAAGATCGCCGAGCAATATTGCCGCAAGGGCTCCAAAATCTATCTCGAGGGCCAGCTGCAGACGCGCGAATATCAGGACAAGGACGGCGTCCAGCGCCGCGCGACCGACGTCGTGCTGCAGCGCTTTCGCGGCGAGCTGACGCTGCTCGACAGCAAGGGCGGCGGCCGCGGCGAGGGCGATTACGAGGGCGGCGGCGGCTCCTATCAGTCGAGCGGCGGCGGCTCCAGCTTCGGCCGCTCCTCGCCGATGGAGCGCGCGCCGGCCGAGCGCTCGCCCGCGCCGGCCAGCAGCGGACGCCTGGCGGAACAGCTGGACGACGACATTCCGTTCTAGGGGCGGGGCGGCGTCGCGTCGCGACGTTGCGATGACGGGCGGAGCCTGCTCCCTCTCCCGCAGCGGGGGAGGGGCGCGCCCGGCTCTCGAAATTTCTACGAGCTCCGCGAGCGCAGTCCGTTCGTTCGGAATTCCCGTGATTGCGGCCGTGCGCCGGTCTGGCCCGTGCGGCGGCCTTCGCCGGCCTTGCCGGTCCCCGCCGGCTGCCAGCCCGGCACCAGATGATGCTTGCCGGGGCCGATGAGATCGGCGCGGCCCATCGCCTTCAGCGCCTCGCGCAGAATGGGCCAGTTCTCGGCGTCGTGATAGCGCAGAAAGGCCTTGTGCAGGCGGCGCTGGCGCAGGCCCTTCACCGCCTCGACCGGCTCCGACGCGCCGCGTCGCACCGGCTTCAGCGGATTGAAGCCCGAGTGATACATGGCCGTCGACAGCGCCATGGGCGAGGGCAGATAGGTCTGCACCTGATCGGCCCGATAGCCGTTCTTCTTCAGCCATAGCGCCAGATTCATCATATCTTCGTCGCTGGTGCCCGGATGGGCGGCGATGAAATAGGGGATGAGGAAATATTGCTTCTTGGCCGCCTGCGCCGCGGCGTCGAACAGGCGCTTGAAACGGTCATAGGAGCCTATGCCGGGCTTCATCATCTTGGCGAGCGGGCCGCTCTCCGTATGCTCGGGCGCGATCTTCAGATAGCCGCCGACATGATGCTCGACGAGCTCGCGCACATAGGCCGGGCTCTTGACCGCGAGATCATAGCGCACGCCGGACGCCACCATCACCTTCTTCACGCCCGGCAGCGCGCGCGCCTTGCGATAGAGCTGGATCAGCGCGTCATGGCTCGTGTCGAGATTCTTGCAGATGTCGGGGTAGACGCAGGCGGGCCGCCGGCACAGCGCCTCCGTCTCGCGGTCCTTGCAGGCCATGCGATACATATTGGCGGTCGGTCCGCCAATGTCGGAGATGACGCCGGTGAAACCTTCGGTCTTGTCGCGGATCGTCTCGATCTCCTTGAGGATCGAATCTTCCGAGCGCGATTGGATGATGCGGCCCTCATGCTCGGTGATCGAGCAGAAGGAGCAGCCGCCGAAGCAGCCGCGCATGATCGTCACCGAATGGCGGATCATTTCCCAGGCGGGGATTTTCGCATCGGCGTAGGAGGGGTGCGGCGCGCGCGCGAAGGGCAGGTCATAGACGCTGTCCATCTCGGGCGTCGTCAGCGGAATGGGTGGCGCGGTGAGCCAAATGTCGCGCGTTCCGTGCCGCTGCGTCAGCGGTCGGGCGTTGCCGGGATTGCTCTCCCGGTGCAGCACGCGCGAGGCGCGCGCGTAGGATTCGGGATCGCTCGACACTTGCTCGAAAGCGGGCAGGCGGATGACGACGTTCTCGCTCTGCGCATCCTTGCGGATGCGGCCCTCGTCGGCGGCGTCCAAGTCCTCGGCCGAGGCCTCGATCCAGCCTTCCGGCGTCGCGTCGCGCGAGAAGGCGACGCCGCGGACATCGGCGAAATCCTGCGCGACGCCGCGCTTGGCGATGCGATGCGCGACCTCGACCAGCGCGCGCTCGGCGTTGCCATAGAGCAGAAGATCGGCCTTGGCGTCGAAGAGGATCGAGCGCCGCAGCTTGTCGGACCAATAATCATAATGGGCGATGCGCCGCAGCGAGGCCTCTATGCCGCCGAGCACGATCGGCGCCTCGGGAAACGCCTCGCGGCAGCGTTGCGCGTAGACGATGACGGAACGATCCGGCCTTTTGCCGCCTTCGCCGCCGGGCGTGTAGGAGTCGTTGTGCCGCAGCCGCCGGTCGGAGGTGTAGCGGTTCACCATCGAATCCATATTGCCGCTGGTGACGCCGAAGAAGAGGTTGGGCTTGCCCAGCGCGCGGAAGGCGGAGGCGTCGCGCCAGTCCGGCTGGGCGATGATCCCGACGCGAAAGCCCTGCGCCTCGAGCAGGCGGCCGATGATGGCCATGCCGAAGCTCGGATGATCGATATAGGCGTCGCCGGTGACGAGGATCACATCGCAGCTGTCCCAGCCGAGCGCCTCCATCTCCGCCCGCGACATGGGCAGAAAAGGCGCGACGCCGAAGCGATGCGCCCAATGCTTGCGGTAGGAGAACAGCGGCTTGGCTGCGATCGGAGGTTCGGCGGCTTTCGTCATGGTCTCATGATTATCATGGAAAGCGGGCGGGATGCGAGGATGCGCTGTCGCGGCGTTGATCGCGCTTCAGTCCTCGTCGATCGGCAGCGAAGCGTCAAAATCCTGCCCGCCGTAAAAAACACCGAGGATGGTCACGACGCCGGCTTCGACCGCAAATGCGAGCGTCACGCGCCGACGAAAGCCGATCGTCCGCAGCCCGGGCCGTAAATCGTCGCGACATGTTCCGCGCTCGGGAAAGCTTTGGAGCTTTTCGCAATAATCGACGATCGCTCCGGTGAAACGTTCGGCGACCGTCGGCGACGACCTCTCGGCGATCCAGCGATAGATGGCGACGAGCTGCGCCTCCGCTTCGGGGGCGAAAATGACGCGGTGGGACGCCATCACCGAGTCTTCGTCGCCTGCTCATGCTCGGCCGCGAGCGCCGCGCGCACATCGGCGGCGGATCGCCCATGTGAGGGATCGCTCTTCATCCTGTCAAAGCTCGGCGCGACCTCGTGCCGTAGCCAATTCTCCACCGCGCGGTCGCGGGCCAGCAAGGCGCGCAGCCCGTCGCGGATGACTTCGCTTTCGCTCGCATATTCTCCCGACGACACCTTCGCCTTGACCATTTGCGCCATTTCGGTCGGCAGCGTCACGCTGAATTGCTGGGTGCTCCGCATCGTTCCTCTCAATCATGCGCAATAGGATTTAACACCATCGAGGGCCGTGCGTCGAGGTGCGGGCGGCGCCCCGGCCATTGCTAGACGATCTTGGCGAAGGCCGCCGCGCCGGCCTGGCCCGGCGCCTCCGGCTCGGCCTGCGGCGGGCGCAGCGCTTCGGCGAGAGCGCCTTGGGGATCGGCGGCGCCTTCGAAAATCGCCTCGACGCATTTGACGCAGAGCGTCACCTTCGCATCGGCGAGGCGGTAATAGACCTGCTTGGCGGCGCGGCGCGTCTCGACCAGCTCGGCGCGGCGCAGCTCGGCGAGCTGCTGGCTCAGCGCCGGCTGCTGAATCGCCGTCGCAGCCTCGATCTCGCCGACCGTATGCTCGCCGGCGAGCAGATAGGACAGGATCATCAGCCGCTGCGGCTGCGCGAAAATCTTCAGCCTTTCGGCGGCTTCGGCGGCGCGTTCGCGCGATTCGTAGATGGCGGTCATTTGTCTTTTCGATTCGGATCTCGGAAGCTCGGATCAGGACAAGTGCGATAGAACCAGCTGTTCGTCGCGCCGGGGGCGAGCGCCGCGGCTGCGTCGCTGGTCGGCGGCAGCAGAAGATCGGCGCCCGGCGTCCAGCCCTCCGGCGTCATCACATCGCCGGAAGCGGCCTTCTGCAATGCGGTCGCGAGACGCAGCATTTCCTCCACCGAACGCCCGACCGTCAGCGGATACCAGGTGAGCGCCCGCACGACGCCCTGCGGGTCGATGTAATAGGTGGCGCGCATCGCAGAGGAATCTCGGGCGGACTCGTCCAACATTCCATAGGCGCGGCCGATCGTCATCGTCGGGTCCTCGACGATGGGGAAGGGGACGGTGACGCCGAACAAATCCCTGATCGCCCGCACCCAGGCGAGATGGGAATAGAGGCTGTCCACCGAAAGTCCGAGCAGCGCGCAGCCGATCGCCTCGAATTGCGGGGCGGCGCGGGCGAGGGCGACGAACTCGCTGCTGCAGACCGGCGTGAAATCCGCCGGATGCGAGAAGAAGATCAGCCAGCGCCCGCGGAATTGATCGAGCCGCACGTCCCCCATTGTCGAACGCGCCTGAAAGACGGGCGCGACATCGCCGAGGCGCAGCGCCCGCGCGCCCGCCGTCGGAGCCGGAATCGGTTCTTTTTCCATGGCTTCCATCTGCACTCATTCGCTGCTTGACACAATGATCTTATATGATTACATAGATTATGTAATTATGAATATAAAGGAGGTCGCCCATGAAAGATGCAGCGCTCGAGCGCGCCAGGGAACAGGTCCTCGCCGCCGCCGAACGGCCGCGGGTTCAGGTCCGCACCTTCTTCGACGAGCCCACATTTACCGCCACCCACGTCGTTTATGATCCCGCGACGCGCCGCGGCGCGATCGTCGACAGCGTGCTGAATTTCGACGCCGCCTCCGGCCGCACCTCGACCCGGGGCGCGGATGAAATCGTCGATTACGTGAAACATGAAAGTCTGACGATCGACTGGCTGCTGGAGACGCACGCCCATGCCGATCACCTCTCCGCCGCGCCCTATCTCCAGGGCAAGCTCGGCGGCAGGCTCGCCATCGGCCGCGAGATCGCGACGGTTCAGGCCGTCTTCGGCAAGGTCTTCAATTTCGGCGCCGAATTCGCCCGCGACGGCTCGCAGTTCGATCATTTGTTCGACGATGGCGAAACATTCTCGATCGGCGAGCTTCCGGCGATCGTGCTGCATGTGCCCGGCCATACGCCCGCCGATGTCGCCTATGTGATCGGCGACGCGGCCTTTGTCGGCGACACTTTGTTCATGCCCGACTATGGCACGGCGCGCGCCGACTTCCCCGGCGGCGACGCGCGCGCGCTCTATCGCTCCATCCGCCGGCTGATGGCGCTGCCCGAGGCGACGCGGCTCTTTCTCTGCCACGACTACAAAGCGCCGGGCCGCGACGTCTACGCCTGGGAGACGACGATCGGCGCGCAGCGCAGCGGCAATGTCCATGTGCATGACGGCGTCGCGGAAGACGCATTCGTCGAGATGCGCACGCATCGCGACGCAACGCTCGATCTGCCGCATCTGATCCTGCCCTCGGTGCAGGTCAATGTGCGCGGCGGACGTCTGCCGCCGCCGGAGGACAATGGCGCGCGCTATCTGAAGCTCCCGCTGGACGTCTTCTGATGACGCTCGCGGCCTCCATGGCGCAGGGTCTCGCCGGCGGGCTGATGATCGGCGCGAGCGCGTCGATCATGCTGCTCGGCGCCGGGCGCATCGCCGGCGTCAGCGGCCTCTTCGCCCGCGTGATCGGCGTGACCAAGGCCTGCGGGCCGGATGGGCTCGCGGCCGGCTTCATCCTCGCTCTGCCGCTCGGCGCGGCCCTCGCCGCCGCGCTGGCGGGGCCGATCGAGACGCGCTTTCCGCCGATGGCGGCGCTGCTCGTCGGCGGCCTCCTCGTCGGCTTCGGCGCGCGGCTCGGCTCCGGCTGCACCAGCGGGCATGGCGTCTGCGGCCTCTCGCGCCTCTCGAAACGCTCGCTCGTCGCGACGGCGGTCTTCATGAGCGTCGCGGCGGCGACTGTCGCGGCGATGAATGCGGCGGGACTCACATGGTGATCGGCTCCACTCTGCTCGGCCTCGTCAGCGGCGCTTTATTCGGCCTCGGCCTCGCCGTGTCCGGAATGGCGGACCCGGCGCGCGTGCGCGGCTTTCTCGATGTGTTCGGCGCTTTCGATCCGACGCTCGCCTTCGTGATGATCGGCGCGCTCGCGCCGATGGCTGTCGCCTGGCGCATCGCGCGACGCCTCGAGCGGCCGCTCGCCGCCGAGAGCTTCGATCTGCCGCCGACCGCGCCGATCGACGCGCGCCTCGTCGTGGGCGCGGCGATCTTCGGCCTCGGATGGGGAACCGCCGGGCTCTGTCCCGGTCCCGCGCTCGCCGATCTCGCCATCGCGCCTCTCGAGGCCGCGCCCTTCGTCGCCGCTATGGCGCTCGGAATGGTTCTGCAACGCCATGCCGCGCAGAGACATCTGAAATCCGCTTTTCGAATGACGACCGAAACGCTCGGGCAGAAGAGCTGAGCGCCGACAAGCACACCCAAAAAAGCGAACAAAAAAGAGGAACGATCCGTCATGAGCTTCACGAAATTATCGTCCGCTTTCTCCGCTTCGCCGCAGATTTCCGAGGCCGATGTCGAGCGCGCCGCGCGCGAGGGGTTTCGCCTCGTCATCGACTGTCGTCCCGACGATGAAGAGCCGGGCCAGCCGAATTTCCGCGACGTCGCCGAATGGGCCGTCAAGCATGGTCTCTCGGCGAAGCATGTGCCGGTGACGCCGAGCGACATTCATGAGGGCGCCGTCGCCGATTTCGCCGGCGCTCTGGCGACCGCCGGCGGACCCGCGCTCGGCTATTGCAAGAGCGGGAGGCGCGCGAGCGCGCTATGGGCCCTGTCTCAGGCCATGCCGCTCGGCGCCGAGACGGTTCTCGCCGCGGCGAAAGCGGCGGGAGTCGATCTCGAGCCGTGGACGGCGCGCATCGTCGCGCGCGGCGGCGCGCCGGCCGCAGACCGCGGTCCGGGCTCCTATGACGTGGTGATCGTCGGCGGCGGCAGCGGCGGGATCGCAGCGGCGGCGAGCCTGTTGAAGCGCCGGCCCTCGCTCTCCGTCGCCATCGTCGAGCCGGCCGAGGTGCATTACTATCAGCCGGGCTTCACGCTCGTCGGCGCCGGCGTTTTCACGCCCGAGGCGACGCGGCGTCCGATGGCCTCGGTGATGCCGGACAAGGCCGTCTGGATCAAGAAATCCGTCGCCGAATTCGCGCCCTTGTCCGATGAGGTCGTTCTCGACGACGGCTCGCGGCTGCGCTATCGCGCGCTCGTCGCCTCGCCGGGCATAAAGCTCGATTGGGACGCCATTCCGGGCCTCGTCGAGACGCTCGGCAGAAATGGCGTCACCTCCAATTACCGCGCCGATCTCGCTCCCTACACGCATTTCCTCGCGCAGACGCTGCGCGGCGGCCGCGCGCTATTCACGCAGCCGCCCGTGCCGATCAAATGCGCCGGCGCGCCGCAAAAGGCCATGTATCTCTCCTGCGACTCCTGGCGACGGGCCGGCGCGCTCTCGAATATCGAGGTCGAGTTCCACAACGCCGGCGCCGTGCTGTTCGGCGTGCCGGCCTATGTGCCGGCGCTGATGGAATATGTGAAGCTCTATGGCATAGAGCTGCGCCTCGAGTCGAAGCTCGTCGGCGTCGACGGACGCGCGAAGATCGCCACCTTCGAGCAGAAGGGGCCGGACGGCGTCGTCACGCGCGTCGAGCGCGATTTCGCCATGCTGCACGCCGTGCCGCCGCAGCGCGCGCCGGATTTCGTCGCCAACAGTCCGCTCGCCGGCGAGACCGGCTTCATCGCCGTCGATCCCGAAACATTGCGCCACACGCGCTACGGCAATGTCTTCGCGCTCGGCGACGCCGTCGCGACGACCAACGCCAAGACAGCCGCCGCCGCGCGCAAGCAGGCGCCGGTCGTCGCCATCAATGTGCTCTCCGTGCTCGACGGCAAGGCGCCGCATGTCGGCTATGACGGCTATGGCTCCTGTCCGCTCACCGTGGAGCGCGGCAAGATCGTGCTCGCCGAATTCGGCTATGGCGGCAGGCTGCTGCCGAGCTTCCCCAAATGGCTGATCGACGGAACGCGGCCGTCGCGCGCCGCCTGGTTCCTGAAGGAGCGTCTGCTGCCGCCGATCTATTGGCGCGCCATGCTCAAGGGCCAGGAATGGCTGTGCAAGCCGCATATGATCGAAAAATGCGCGCAGCAGCCCGCAGAATGACGAGGCGCAGGTGCATTTAGAGCTCGTTCAATATCTGATCGGCGCCGGCTGCGGGGCGGCGATCGGCTTCACGCTCGGCCTCATCGGCGGCGGCGGCTCGGTGCTCGCCGTGCCGCTGCTGGTCTATGTCGTCGGCGTGAAGGACCCGCATGTCGCGATCGGCACCAGCGCATTCGCCGTCGCCGTCAATGCGGCCTTCAGCCTGTGGAACCATGCGCGCAGCGGCTCGGTGAAATGGCGCTGCGGCGGCATCTACGCCGCCGCGGGAATGTTCGGCGCCATGGTCGGCTCGACGATCGGCAAGAGCTTCGATGGGCAGCGTCTGTTGTTCCTCTTCGCGCTGGCGATGATCGTGACCGGCGTGATGATGCTGCGCGGCCGCGGCGCCGCCGGCGACGCCGCCGTCGAATGCACGGTGGAGCGGGCGCCGCGCGTCGCCTCCTTCGGACTCGTCACCGGATTGTTCTCCGGCTTTTTCGGCATAGGCGGCGGCGTGCTCGTCGTGCCCGGACTCGTCGGCTCGACGGGAATGCCGATGATCAACGCGGTCGGCACGTCGCTCGTCGCCGTCACCGTCTTCGGCCTGACGACGGCGGTCACTTACGCGCTCTCCGGCCTCATCGATTGGCTGCTCGCGATCGTCATCATCGTCAGCGGCGCCGTAGGGACGATGATGGGCGCCGCACTGGCGCGGCGCCTGTCGAAGAAGACAGGCCAGCTCACCATCGCCTTCGCGATGGTCGTCTTCGCCGTCGCCGCCTACACGCTGTTCAATTCGCAGCTCTTCGTCAGATAGATCGGGCCCCGGCCGCGTTTCTCGCGCGGCCGGGTTCAACGATCGGAGCGTTTCGCCGGAAGTCTTGCGCCGTGCGGCTTGACGCGCTTTCGCGAGAGACGCCGAGCCGACATGCGTCGGCCCGGCGAATCTGGCGCTTCAGCCCATTCCGGCGGTCTTCAGAATCGTGCGCGCATCGCCGAGGGCGGCTTCGACGCCTTCCGCTCGATCGAGCGCCTCGACCAATTGCTTGAGACAGTCGATCGCCGTCGGCTCGAAAAGCCGCTTCGTCGTCAGATTCTGCTCGCGCGACTCTTCGACTGCGCGAAGGATCGCCCGAACATGGCGCAGCTTATCCGCCAACGGCTCGCCGATCGGCGATTGTTCGGTCCGGTCGGCGGAAGGGGAGGGGAGCTGGCGCCGTCTCGCGCGCTCCTGTTCATGCGATGGATCGGTTTTCTTGCTCATCGTGGATTTCATCTGTGTCGTTTTGGCGCGGTGGTCGAGAGCTCCAGAACGCAAGACTCTCAATTATTTGTTTTTACGCAATATTTTTACGCGGACGCGGGGCCGTTCCAATTCAAAATGGAACGTGCGCTCGATACGGGCGATGCTAACGCAATCACTGTGCCCCGATATCCCTCGATTGGAGGAGGAGCGGCGAGATTCGACGGTCGACGCGATGTGGAGACCACGGTCATGACCGCGTCCAAAAGCCGCGGATAGACGATTTCGCTTCGGGTCTATAGCCGAGACGGGATTCATAGCCGCGCCGCATGCGCTCGAGCGGCGGAAGCGAAGCGAGAAGGCGCCCGAATGCAGAAAATCTACAGCAAAGAAATCGTCGCCGTCCGCAAGGCGGCGCTCGTCGATGCGATCGGCGCGCTGAAGGCGCGCGGCGTCACCCCCAAGCTCGCGGCCGTCGTGTGCTCGGCCGATCCGGCGGCCTCGAGCTATGTCGCCGCCAAGCGCAAGCATGCCGAGGAAGTCGGCGCCGCTTTCGAGGCCGTCGATCTCTCTCATGCGGGCTCCTATGCGGAAATCGAAATGCGAATGCGCGATTTATGCGCGCGCGCCGATATCGACGGCGTCATTGTCGTCATGTCGTCGAAGCCCACGTTCGACGAGATCGACGTGACCAATCTCATTCCGGCGAATAAGGACGCCGACGGGCTCTCGGTCGGCAATCTCGGCGCCTTGCTGCAGCATGGACCGCATCAGCGCTTCATTGCGCCCGCGACGCCGCGCGCCTGCATTGCGCTCGCGGAATCGCAGGGGCCGATCCTCGGCAAGAGCGTCGTCGTCATCGGTCGCGGACGCACGGTCGGCAAGCCGCTCGCGAATATGCTGGTCAACGCCGGCGCGACTGTCGCCATCTGCCATTCGGCGACGCCGGACATTCCAAAATTCTCGCGCGCGGCCGACATCGTCTTCGTGGCGACGGGCCGTCCGCATTTCTTCGGACGCGAGTATTTTTCGCGAGGACAGCTCGTCATCGACGCCGGGATCGGCTTCATCGACGGAAAGCTCGCGGGGGATGTGGACGCTGCGGCGCTGGAAGATCTGGATATTCGTCTCACGCCGGTCCCCGGAGGCGTCGGGCCTCTGACCTCGGTTCTCATACTCGAAAATCTTCTGCTGCTGATCGAGCACGCCGAGCGCCGACGCCACGCATAGCGCCTGTCGGTCTCCGCGCGATCTCGGCTCGTCCGGGAGCTTCCGGCATCGGTCCGAGGCCGGACGGCGCCCATCCGGGAGAGCGCGGAGCCGCCGAGGTCGGACGGCCTCTGGTCCACAACTTGCGTGTCGCCGCGGGCAGCTTCTTATCTAGAGGGCGATCCCGATGGCGTTCACCTTTATCTGTAACACCGGCGCCGTGAGCGAAGGGGCTATGGGCCTCTTTCAGGCGGGCCGCAAAAGCGTGCTCCTGGTCTGGCCGACGGGCGGCGAGCTCAAGGCCTTTCGCGGCCGCTGTCCACATGCCGACATGCCGCTGGACGAAGCCGCCTTCGACGGCAAGACAGTGCTCTGCAATTATCACAATTGGGGCTTCGACGGCGTGAACGGCAAATGCGTGACGCATCTGGTCCGCAACGCCCTGCATCCCTACGAGCTGCGGGTCGAGGGCGAGGAGATCCAGGTCGACCTCGGGCCGGCGAGGGCGGCGCGCGCGCCGGCCTGACCGGCGACGCTCCCGACGCGGCGCCGAAAGGGGCGCCCTGGCAGGGATGTTGCTTCTAAATCTGAAACAGGAGCGACAGCCGTGCCCGAGACGCGAACCATCACGACCGAGAAGGACTTCGAGCATCCGGTCGACGCAGTCTGGCGCGCCATGACCGATTCGGAATGGCTCGCCGTTTGGTTTTTCCCGAACGACATCCGGCCCGAGGTCGGACATTCCTTCACCATTTGGAGCCGCCCGATCGAGCGTTGGGACGGCGAGTTCCAGTGCAAGGTGGTCGAGGTCGTCCCCAACGAGAAGCTGAGCTTCCGATGGAAGGGCGGCCATGAGGAGCTCAAGGGCTTCGGTCATTACATGGAGGTGGTCGTCACCTGGACGATCGCGGCGCTGCCCGATGGCGGCACGCATTTCCACTTCGTCCAGGAGGGGATCTCGACCGACCCCTCTTCCGACGTGCTCTACGACATCATGCTCAAAGGCGCGGACAGCGTGATGCGCAGCCTCGCCAAGCGCATTCCCGATCTTCTCGAGCACGAGCCCTGATCGCGGGCCTGCGGCGCGGGACAGGCCTGCTCGGCGTCCCGCCTGCGGTTCGATCGAGACGCGTCGTGCGATCACGCGTCGGATCGTCTCGCGCGATCGCGGAGCCATGACGAACCGTCATGCGCCGCCTTCGAGGGGCTCGCGATTGTCATGGTTTCGGCCGGACGCGCTCTAGAAGCGCGCGCCGTTCTCGCCTATTCTCCGAGTCGGAGGGCAAATGGAGGAGATAGCCGCATCTATCGGCAATTTCGTCGGCATTTCGACGCCGACGGCCCGTCTCGCGATCGGCCATATTTTCGCGTTTCTGGAAACGCGCGACGCCGCTATCGGCGGGGAGCTGATCGCGCGCGTGCCCGGCGGGCGTGAGACAGTCGAGGCGGCGCGCGCCGCCCCGCGCCGTGGGCTGCTCGGACTGGCGCTCGGCGGCCTGGGGGCTCTGGCGGGGAAAAATCAAAAAGACGTGATCGAGCTGACCTCGCGGCTGACCAGCATGGGGCTCTCGGCCGCGCAATTGCAGACGCTGGCCAAAGCGGTCTTCGTGCTCGCCGAGCAGGCGGTCGGCCGCCCCAAGCTGCAGACGATCACCGATACGATTCCCGGTTTCTCGAAATTTCTGTGGCCGAACGGCTGACGCCTTTCGTCGTTCGCCGTCCCTTGGCGGGGGGCGACGTCGGACGCGCCACCTCCAGGCGAGACGTCGGCGTCGAGCCGGTCGCCGTCAAATCGACCTCCCCGTGTTCCGCCTTGGCCGGAGGCAGCTCGGCCTGCCGGATCGCGGGCGCTGCCTGCGTGGCGGGGGCCGATTCTCGCGCCGCGGTCTGCACCGACTCCTGCAAGGCCTCCTGCGCCGCCTCCTGGGCGGCGATGGCGGTGGGCTCGGTCCTCGTCGCATCGACATAGATCCGCGCGCCGATCAGCGGAGCCGCCAGCGCCGTCGCGACGAAGACGATGCGCGTCATCGGCGCTTTGCGCGGCGAGCCGGGCTCGTCGGTCTGGGCGGCGGATCGCGCCGCGAAGACGATATCGGTCGCGGTTCGGGGCGCGGTTTTCCGGTCCCTGGCTCCATCCGCGTGAAAACTTCGGCCGACGTGAAAGCGCATTGAAATTCGTCCCATCCGACTTGCAATGGTTGCGGAGCTTAAGGGCGCAATGGTTAATTTTGATTCACCATGACGGCGCGGGGGCCGGCGCCTCTACATACCGAGGCTTGCGGCCTTATATGCCAGCGCATCGCAGACATTGACGCTGGAGCGGCGAGGCGATGACCTCACCTGACGCCTCGGAGGACATCGATCTCACGATCTGCGATCTGGAGCCCATCCATACGCCGGGCGCGATCCAGCCGCATGGCGTGCTCCTGGCGCTCGATCCGGACGATATGCGCATCGTCCAGATCGCCGGCGACACGCAGACGCTGCTCGGCGCCCCGCATAGCGCGCTGCTGGGCCAGAGCGTCGAGACGCGGCTCGGCGCCGTGGCGACGACGCGGCTGACGCGCATCATCGCCGACGCCGGCGGCCCGAGCTCCTGCCTCGCCTTCGAGACCGAGGCAGGCGAGGGAGGGGCCGCGCTCGAGGGCGTGGTCCATGTCGGCGGCGGGGTCATTCTCATCGAGCTCGAGCCGCGGCGCGGCGATCCCGAGCGCGATCCGCTCGGCCTGGTGCAGACGATGCTCGCCGCGACGGCGGCGGCCGAATCCATCGAGGCCTATGCCGAGGCGGTAGCGCGGGAGACGGCGAAGGCGACCGGCTTCGACCATGTCATGGTCTATCGCTTCCTGCCGGACGGCTCGGGCAGCGTCATCGCGGAGACGGCGGCGGAGGGATACGAAAGCTATCTCGGCCTGCGCTTTCCGGCCTCGGACATTCCGCAGCAGGCGCGCAAGCTCTATCTCACCAATTGGCTGCGCCTCATTCCCGATGCGCTCTACACGCCGGCGCCGATCGAGCCTGCGCTCTCGCCCGAGACCGGGCGTCCGCTCGATCTTCGCCATAGCGCGTTGCGCAGCGTTTCGCCGGTGCATTTGCGCTATCTCGCCAATATGGGCGTGCGCGCCTCCATGTCCTTGTCGATCGTCGTCGGCGGCAGGCTGTTCGGCCTCGTCGCCTGCCATCATCGAACGCCGCATTTCCTCGATATGCGCCGGCGCGCGGCTTGCGAATTATTCGCGCGGATGATCTCCTTCGAATTCCAGAGCCGCTCGGAGGCGGAGGCGGCGAAGCTGCGCATGCGCGCGGGCGAGGTCCAGAGCCGCCTCGTCGGCGCCATGTCGGGCCATGCCGATCTCGCCGGCGCTCTGCTCGAGGGACGGCCGTCGCTGCTCGATCTGATCGCGGCAGACGGCTGCGCCGTCGTCGTCGACGGCAAATGCGCGACGCTCGGCCGCGCGCCGTCCGCCGAGCAGATCGGCGCGCTGCTGCGCTGGGTCCACGAGCGATCGAAGCAGGGCGTCTACGCCACCGATCGCCTGCCTTTGTCCTATGCGCCGGCGAAGGCTTTCGGCGATATCGCGGCGGGCGTGCTCGCCATAGCCGTCTCGCGCGAGCCGAAGGATTATGTGCTGTTCTTCCGCAGCGAGCTGCGGCAGGTGGTCCGCTGGGCGGGAAATCCGGCCGAGCCCGTGGCGACGGAGGGCGAGACGCTGACGCCGCGCGCCTCTTTCGAAGCCTGGGAGGAGACGGTCTGTCTCCGATCGCGGGCTTGGAGCGAAGACGAGATCGATGTCGCGCGATCGCTGCGCTCCGCCATCCTCGAGGTTTTCGTCCATGCGCTCGATCTCGCGGTGCGCGATCGGCAGGCGGCACAGGCGCGCCAGGATTTTCTGATGGCCGAGCTCGATCATCGCGTGAAGAACACGCTGTCGGTGATCCAGTCGCTGGTGCGCTTCACGGCGCGCTCCGCCGCCTCGCTCGAGGACTTCAACGCGACGCTGCAAAGCCGGCTGCTGACCATGGCGCGCGTGCAGAATCTGCTGACGCAGAGCCGATGGGAGGGATTGTCGATCCGCGCCATCGTCGACGACGAGCTGGCGCCGTTTCGGCAGGCGAAGGAGAACGCCTGCGGCGTCTGCGGCGAGCCCGTCGCCTTGAAGCCCAAGGCGGCGCTGGCCGTCAGCATGGCGATCCACGAGCTTTCGACCAACGCCGCCAAATATGGGGCGTTGTCGGCGCCCGGCGGGCGCGTGCGGGTCGAATGGCGCCGTCGCCGCGAAAAAGGCGAGGAGCAGCTCGTATTGACATGGAAGGAGAGCGGCGGTCCCGCGGTCGCGCCGCCGACGCGTTCTGGATTCGGGCGCATTTTGATCGAGCGGACGATGGCCATCGATCTCGGCGGCGATGCGGAGCTCGACTTTGCGCCGGGCGGCGTCCGATGCCGCATGCGGATTCCCTTGTCGCAGATCGCTTTCGCCAAAGGGCGAGAGAACGCGGGGCATCAGGGCGAGGGCCGGGCTCCATCCGTCGTCGTCGCCGAGCCGATCGCGAGATCGCTCTCGCATCGCCGCGTGCTGGTCGTCGAGGATGCGGCGCTCGTCGCGCTCGCCGTCCGCGAGCTGCTCGAGGAATGGGGAATGGAGATTGCGCAGAGCTGCGCGACCGTCTGGGACGGCGTGCGCGCGGCGCTGCGACCCGATTTCGACGTCGCTCTGCTCGACATCGATCTCGACGGCGAGCCGGTGTGGCCGGTCGCCGACGCGCTCGCCGAGGCGCATGTGCCTTTCGTGTTCACGACGGGATTCGAGAGCGCAATGGTGGTGCCGCCGCGATTCGCCGGCCGCCCCGTCGCGCCCAAGCCCTATTCGCCGGAGGAGCTCGTCGGCGCATTGTCGCGCGCCATGTCGGAGGAGGCCGCTTCGCGATGAGGCGAGACGAGGAGAAGGTTTCTCCGACGCGCGCGGCTCTGCGCAGCGCGACGCGCGCCGCCCATCTGCGGCTGCACGGCCAGCCGGCGCTGGCGGCGCTGGCCGCGGGGACGATCGCGCCGACGCAATATCTGCAATTGCTGGCGCGTCTCTATGGATTTCATCTGCCCTTCGAGCGCGCTCTGGTCGAGGCCGCGCTGCGCTACGGCGCCTATCCGCGGATCGGCGCGCGCGCGCATCTGCTGGCGCGCGATCTCGTCGATCTCGGCGCGAAGGACGAGGCGATCGCCGCTCTGCCGATGGCCGAGGCGCCCGCGCTGCGCAGTCCGGGCGAATGGCTCGGCGCGCTCTATTTGCGCGAAGGGTCGACGCTCGGCGCCGCGCGTCTTGCCGCCGCGCTCGATCCTCTGCTCGGCGTCGGAAATCCGCACGGCCGGCGCTTCCTTTCGGGCGGCGATGCGGAAAGCTGGGGCGACTGCTGCGCGGCGCTCGAAGAGGGCGCGCGGCGCGGCCTATTGCCGGAGATCGTCGAAGGCGCGCGGGCGAGCTTTCACGCCATCGAGCATTGGCTCGCCGATCGGAACGTCACGCCGATCTCGTCGCGCGGCGCTCCCGGGAAATGGACGCGATGCGCGTAGATGCGCAGCGCATCCCGCCGCTCATTTCGCGACGACGGCGACGATGCGCGCCGGACCGCCGGTGCCGCCCGAGATCTTCATCGGCAGCGCGAAGACGATGGCGCCTGTCGCCGGCAATTTGTCGAGATTGGCGAGGTTTTCGAGCCCGGCGGCGTCGACCCCCGCGACGATGCGATGCACGAGGAAATCCAGCGACGGGCCATTGTCCACGCTCGCCGTGTCGATGCCGATCAGCTTGGCGCGGCGATCGACGACGAGCAGCGCCGCCGCCTGCGCGCCATAGCCGGGGAAATGCAGATGCGCGGCGTCGCCGGGCGTATCGTCGCCGAGATAGGCCTTGCGGTCGCTCCAGCGCGCGCTCCAGCCGGTGCGCAGCAGCACGATCGCGCCTTCGGGGATGCGCCCGTGCGCGGCCTCCCATTCGGCGACGTCTTCCGGCTTCAGCGCATAGTCCGGATCGGCGGCCGCCTTGGCGCTCACATCGATGACGAAGGCCGGCCCGACGAAGCGATCGACCGGAATTTCGGCGTTCGTCCAATGGCCTTGCGCGAAATGCAGCGGGGCGTCGAGATGCGTGCCGCCGTGCTCGGGCGAGCAGAAGCTGTTGGCGGCGTAGAAATAGCCGCGCTCGGTGAGGCCGTTGTGCAGCGATTTGAGCTCGAAGCCCGATGGCGAGGTCGGCCAATAGATCGTCGAGGCGTCGAAGGGGTGGGTGAGATCGACGATGGTGGATTTGGCGAGATCGAGGCTCTGGCCGAAGGCCGGCGCCGCGATCAGCGATGAGAGAAAGGCGGTCAGGACCAAGCCGCGAGTGGGATACGCCATCGATCGATCTCCTCGTGAAAGAAGTTCGATCCTGAACGCGCGGAGGCTCCGGCTCAATCGTGTGGAGGCCGGAGCGATCCGGTCAGGGCTCGAGGCCGCGCCAGCGGAACAGCAGGCCGGCCGTCAATCCGCCGAGCAGCGGCGCCGCGAAGAACAGCCAGAGCTGCTCCAACGCCTTGCCGCCGACGAAGACCGCCGGGCCGAGCGAACGCGCCGGATTGACGGAGGTGCCGGTCACGCGAATGAGCGCGATATGGATCACGACGAGGGCGAGGCCGATGGCTATGCCGGCCGAGGCGGTTCCGCCATTGGCCGATGTCGCGCCGAGGATGACGACGAGAAACAGGAATGTGCCGACGAATTCCGCGAGAAAGGCGGAGGTCGTCGAGATATTGCTCCAGCCGTTCTGGCCGAGGCCGGCGACGGCGACGTCATAGCCGCCCTCGCGGCCTTTCAATATGGCGTAGAGGATCGCCGCGCCGGCGATCGCGCCGAGGCATTGCGCGATGATGTAGCCGATGAGATTGAGCGTCGAGAGCCGTCCCGCGGACCAGACGCCGATCGAGACCGCCGGATTGATGTGGCAACCCGAGACCGGCCCTATGCCATAGGCGAAGGCTGTGACGGTGAGGCCGAATGCGAAGGCGATGGGCAGCACGGCGAGCGGGCCGATCCCTTGCGTCGAGCCGAGCACGCCGCCGAGCTCGCCGAGCGTCACCGAGCCGCATCCGAGCAGCACCAGAGCGCCTGCGCCGATCGCCTCGGCGACATATTTCTTCATTGTCATTTCCGCACCTGTCGTTTCGTGAAAATCAAATCCGCATCTTGCAAAAGCCGGATAGCCGTCGAAAATCATCATCGCCGATGAACCGGCGGTGAATGCGCGCGCTGCGCCGCTCGATGAAAGGACTTGCTATGTCTGGCTCTTCGTCCGCTCTGACGCGCGCGCTCGATGTGTCGTCTCACACGCATGGGCCGTTGGCGGGCGACCGCTTCGTCGTCAAGGAGAATATCGATGTCGAGGGCCTCGTTTCGACGAATGGCCAGCCGACATGGGCGGCGACCCATGCGCCCGCCGCGATGAATGCGCCCGTCGTCGACCGGCTGCTCGCCGCCGGCGCGCGGCTCGTCGGCAAGGCGCATATGGACGAGATGGCCTATAGCCTGCTCGGCGCCAATGCCCATTACGGGACGCCCGTCAATCCGGCGGCGCCGGATCGGCATCCGGGCGGCTCCTCCTCCGGCTCGGCCGTCGCCGTCGCCGCCGGCCTCGCCGATTTCGCGCTGGGCACGGATACGGCGGGCTCCTGCCGCGCGCCGGCGGCCTTCTGCGGAATTTTCGGCTTCCGCTCCTCGCATGGCGCGATCTCCGTCAATGGCGTCGTCCCGCTCGCCGAATCGCTCGATGTGATCGGCTGGTTCGCGCGCGATGTCGATGTCTTGGCGCGCGTCGGGGACGTGCTGCTGCCGCGCGATCTCTCCGGCGACGCGCTCGACGAGGCGGCGATCCTCTCCGAATCCTTCGCGCAATGCGACGAGGAGACGCGCGCGGCGATGCAGCCGGCGCGGGCTGCGGTCGCGCAGGATTTCGCCTGCCGCGAGGCCGCGCTCGGCGAAGAATTCTGGTCCGAGTCGCTGCGCCATTTCCGCAATCTCCAGGCCTATGAGGCCTGGCGCGCGCATGGCGCATGGATCGCGGCGGCGAAGCCGACGTTCGGGCCCGGCGTCGCGGCGCGCTTCGAGCATGCGGCGACGGTCGCACCGGCGGCAAAGGCCGAGGCCGACGCTTTTCGCAGCGCGGCGCGCGCGCGCGTCGCGGCGATGTTCGGCCCGAAGACGCTGCTCGTCGTTCCGACGACGCCCTTCGCATCGCCGCTGCTGACGGAAAGCGAGGAAGCGCTCGACCGCAAGCGTTATCTGATGTTCCGCACCTTCCTCTTCGCCAGCTTCTTCGGCCTGCCGCAGATCAGCGTCCCGCTTTCGCGGCCCGCGGGCGCGGCGCCGCTGGGGATTTCACTGATCGGCCCGCGCTGGTCGGATCGGCGGCTGATCGCCGCGGCGCGCGGGCTTTCGAGGCCGTAGCCTTTTCCGCCAGCACATTGTCGACGCCCCAGTCGAACAAAAGCCCCAGCACCGGCTCCAGAGAGCGGCCGCGATCGGTCAGGCTGTATTCGACGCGCGGCGGCACTTCGGCGTAGACGCGGCGCGAGATCATGCGATCGCGCTCGAGATCGCGCAATTGCTGCGTGAGCGTGCGCTGCGTGATCGTTTTCAGCAGCCGTTGCAATTCGCTGAAGCGCTTGGTCCCGCCGGCGAGGCGGAACAGGATCGACGGCTTCCATTTGCCGCCGATGATGTCCATCGCGGCCTCGATCGGGCACTCGTCATAGTCCATGTGCCGCTGCTTGCGCATGAGATGGTATCCAGTTGTGGGGTAACGGCGTTATTTTTCAGTATATGCGATATTTCTGCGTACTTCACCAATTGAAAGCGCTTCGCTACCTCCCGCGTCGTCTTCGACAAATGAGGAGCGCGACACCTAATGACCAATGCAATTTCTCCCGAGCTCTATTGGACCGTGCTGACCGCCGGCCTCGCCTCGGTCTTGTGGATTCCCTATATTTTGCAGCGCATTCTGCAGCTGGGGCCGATCGAGGCTTTTCGTGATCCGCTGCATGACGTCGCCACCAAGGCGCCCTGGGCGCAGCGCGCCAAGAGCGCCCATACGAATATGATCGAAAATCTCCTCGTCTTCGCCGTGCTCGCGCTGACGATTCAGATCGTCGGCAGCGGAACCGCGGCGACGGCGATCGCCGCGCCGCTGTTCTTCGCGACGCGCGCGGCGCATTTCGTCGTCTACACGCTCGGCCTGCCGTGGGTGCGCACGCCGATGTTCCTCATCGGCTTCGGTTGCCAGATCACGCTGCTCCTCGCCATTCTCGCGCATGGGTGAAACTCTTCGTGTCCTTCGTGTCTTTGTGGTGCAATCGAACCACCGAGGCACGAAGACACGACGTCAATCCGAGCCCCGCTCTACGGACAGCAGCTTCAAAATGCGCTTGGCCAGCGAATCCCGCACCGCGCGATAGGATTCCAATATCGTCTCGCGCGAGCCGCTGGTCGCCGTCGCGTCGAGCGTCGGCCAATAGACGACGTCGACAGCCATGGCGCGCGTGAACTCGAGCGCCTTGTGATGCGACTCCGGCGACAGGGTCACGATGAGATCGAAGTTGGAGTCTTCCAGATCCTCGAAGCTATGCGGCTTGTGGCGGGAGATATCGACGCCGATCTCATCCATCGCCGCTATGGCGAAAGGATCGGGCTCGCCGCGCTTCAGCCCGGCGGAGGCGAAATAGATCTCGCGGCCGAAGTAGTGGCGTCCCAGCGCCTCGGCCATGGGCGAGCGAATGGCGTTCTGCGTGCAGGCGAACAGCACGGCGTGCGGCCGTGGCGCGGGTCCGCCGTCCTGCGGCATGGACTCAGCCCTTCCAGTGCAGAGCCGTGACCAGCGTGAAGAGGCGGCGCGCGGTGTCCGTGTCGCAGTCGATCTTGCCCTTCAGCCGTTCGGAGAGCAGGGCCGCGCCTTCATTGTGCAGCCCGCGCCGGCCCATGTCGATCGCCTCGATCCGGCTCGGCGTCGCGGTGCGGATCGCGGCGTAATAGGTTTCGCAGACCAGAAAATAGTCTTTCAGCAGCCGTTTGAACGGCGTCAGCGACAGAATATGCGTGACGATGGTGTTTCCCGCTTCGTCGCGCACGTCGAAGACGAGCTTGGCGTCATGCAGGGCGATGACGAGGGCGTAAGGCCCGCCGTCATGGCCCTCCAGCGAGAAAATATTGTCCTCGATGAGATCATAGATGGCGATGGCGCGCTCATGCTCCTGATCGGCCGTGCCGCGCCCGATGGATGCTTCATCGAGCGTGACGGAGATCAGTCGCCTGGTCGCGGCTTGGGCCACCTCAGGCCCCGCGCTGGTCGAGGCGCATGGCCACGGAGCGGGCATGCGCCTGCAGCCGCTCCGCATCGCCGAGCGTCACGGCGGCGGGGCCGATCTCGCGCAGCGAGGCGGCGTCGCATTTGAGGATCGAGGTGCGCTTCATGAAGTCCAGCACGCTCAGCCCCGAGGAGAAGCGCGCCGAGCGCGCCGTCGGCAGCACGTGATTGGAGCCGCCGATATAATCGCCGATCGCCTCCGGCGTGTAGGCGCCGATGAAGATCGCGCCGGCGTTGCGCACTTTGGCGGCGAGCGCCTCGGCGTCCTCGCAGACGATCTCGAGATGCTCGGCGGCGATGCGGTCGGCGAGCGGGATCGATTCGGCGAGGCTCTTGGTCACGATGATCGCGCCATAGTCGCGCCAGGATTTGGAGGCGATCTCGTAGCGCGAGAGCGTCGCCAGCTGACGCTCGACGGCGGCGGCGGCGGCGTCGGCGAAGGCGGGATCGTCGGTGATGAGGATCGACTGCGCCGATTCGTCGTGCTCGGCCTGGGCGAGCAGATCGATCGCCACCCAATCGGGATTGGCGGTCTTGTCGGCGAGCACGAGGATTTCCGACGGGCCGGCGATCATGTCGATGCCGACGAGGCCGAAGACGCGGCGCTTGGCGGCGGCCACCCAGGCGTTGCCGGGGCCGACGATCTTGGCCACCGGGCGGATGGTCTTGGTGCCATGGGCCAGCGCGGCGACGGCCTGCGCGCCGCCGACGCGATAGACCTCGTCGACGCCGGCGCGCTTGGCGGCGGCCAGCACCAGCGGGTCGATGATCCCATGCGGGGCGGGGACCACCATCACCAGCCGATCGACGCCCGCCACCTTGGCGGGGACGGCGTTCATCAGCACGGAGGAGGGGTAGGAGGCGGTGCCGCCCGGCACATAGAGGCCGACCGATTCGAGGGCGCTCCAGCGCCAGCCGAGCTCGACGCCGGCCTCGTCCTTATAGCGCAGGTCTTCCGGCCGCTGGCGCTCGTGGAAGGCTCTGATGCGGGCGTGGGCGAGATCGAGGGCGGCCAGCGTCTCCTCGGGCACTTTGGATTCGGCGGCGTCGATCTCGGCCTTCGTCAGCGCGATGCCGGTCTCGCCGAGGTCGATATGGTCGAAGCGCTTGGAATAGTCGATGAGGGCCTCGTCGCCGCGGGCGGCCACATCCTCGATAATGCCGCGGACGGTGTCGTCGACGTCCTGGGCGGCCTCGCGTTTCGTCGCCAGCAGCGCCGAGAAGCGCTCCTCGAAATCCGCAGCCGACGCATCCAATCGCCAAGTCATGTTCTTCTCCAACCGGTATTTCCGGCTGTCATGACCTTCCCTCCCGGTCTTCGTCAAGCTCATGTGACGGACAGGCCTTCGCCGCCCAGCGCGGCCCGAGGTCCTGGAGGCGGGCCTCGACGCATTCGACATCGAGAGAAATCGCTGCTCCGCCCGCGAAAACCAGCGTCACCACGCCGCCCGGCGGCTCGGCGCAGGGCTCGAAGGTGACGGCCAGCAGCTCCAAGATCGCCTCGGGCTCGGCGCGGGGGATTTTGAGCTGGCGGACGCCCCGCACCCTGTCCAGATGCACGCCGCAATGGCAGCGCTCGCGCTTGCCCTGCTCGGCGGCGGCCCAATCATAGCGGCAGCCGACGAAGGCGAAGCGGCGTTGCTCGGGCAGGAAGGCGATATCGCCGACCCTGACCAGAGCGTCCTGGAGCAGAGCGGACAGGCAAGAGAGGTCCTCGGCGTCCATTGCCTGGAGCCTCAGACCATCGGACTGTGGCGACGACGAGCGCTTGAACATGGAGCGGGCCTCCTGTTCGAGCATATGGCGAGCCGCGATCCGGCCCGCAACCGCGCGGCCGAGCCGTCGGCGCACGCCGAGAGGAATTTTGCCTCGTGGTTTCAAAAGAGTGAGCCCTGATCGTCGCCGCCCTTGCCCTTTGCGCGCTTTTGCCGCGCGGCGGGCGTCGGGGAGGGGGTTGCTGGCGAGGGATGCGCTGGGGAGGGTGGCGCGCTATCGGATTCGGCCGTCGCGGCGATGCGGCCGTCGGAAAATTGCACATCCAGCCTTTGTCCCGGCGCGATGTCCGACGCCTGCCGCAGCAGCGCGCCTGTCTCGTCGCGCACCAGGGCGAAGCCGCGCGCCAGCACCTGCTCATAGCCGAGCGTCTTGCGCAGCTGGTCGAGCCGGTCGAGCCGCGCCTGGCGCTCGTCGAGAATGCGCAGAAACGCCGAGCGCAGCCGCTGCTCGGCGTGGTCGAGACGCCGTTGCGCATCCTCGGCCTCGCGCCGAGCGAGCGCGCGCCGTGCGACGAGGCCCTGGCGCAGCCTCGCCTGGAGGCCTTTCAGCCGCTCGGAGGCGCGCGCCAGCTCCGCCTGCGGCGAGTGGCGGGCGAGCACATGGGAGACGCGCGAGAGCGACAGGCGCTTGCCGTCCAGCGCGCGGCGCAGCGTGCTGCGCAGTCTTTCGCCGGCGCGATCGGCGCGCTGGGCGGGGGCGAGCAGCAATTGCGCGCCCGCGGGCAGCACGCGCTGCAACGAGGCGAGCTGCCGCCGATTGGCGTCCAAAAGCCGCCGCTCCGCCCCGGCGAGGCGGCGGGCGAGATTGGCGGTCTGCTCCACCAGCTCGGCGCGCACGGGCACGCATTTTTCTGCGGCGCCGGTGGGAGTCGGGGCGCGCAGATCGGCGACGAAATCGATGAGCGTGGTGTCGGTCTCATGGCCGATGGCAGAGACCAGCGGAATGGCGCTGGCCGCCGCCGCGCGCACGACGATCTCCTCATTGAAGCCGAACAAATCCTCGAGCGAGCCGCCGCCGCGCGCGACAATGAGCACATCCGGCCGTGGAATCGGGCCGCCCGCGGGCAGAGCGTTGAAGCCGTCGATGGCGGCGGCGACCTCGGCCGCGCAGGTCTCGCCCTGCACGCGAACCGGCCACACCAGCACATGGCGCGGAAAACGGTCCAGCAGCCGGTGCAGAATATCGCGAATCACCGCGCCGGTCGGCGAGGTGACGACGCCCACGACGCGCGGCAAAAAGGGCAGGGGCTTTTTCCGCTCGGCGTCGAACAGCCCCTCGGCGGCGAGGCGCTTTCGCCGCTCGTCGAGCAGCGCCATCAGAGCGCCGGCGCCGGCCGGCTCCAGCGTCTCGATGACGATCTGATAGGAGGATTTGCCGGGAAACGTGCTGATCTTGCCGGTGGCGACGACCTCGAGCCCCTCCTGCGGCTTCACACGCAGGCGCAGGAAGGTCATCTTCCAGATCACGGCGTCGAGGCGGGCGTTCTGGTCCTTGAGGCTGAAATAGACATGGCCGGACGAATGCGGCCCGCGATAATTGGTGATCTCGCCGCGCACGCGCACATGGCCGAAGCGATCCTCCACCGTGCGCTTGAGCGCATTGGCGAGCTCGGAGACGGACAGCTCCGGCACATTGGGGCCGGCGGCGATCGGCGGGGCCGAGGCGAGATCGTCGACCTCGGGGGCGGGGGATTTGGCGGGACGCTTGGCCATGGGGGAGATATGGCCGATTTCGCGCCTCCCCGCGAGGGGGCCGCGGGCGCTCATCCAGAGGATTGCGGCGGCGCCGCTTCAGAGGAGGGCTTCCAGCCCTCGCGCCTTCACGATCGAAAGCAGCTTTAGAGACGGGCCGCTCGGCTTCTTCTCGCCCCGTTCCCATTCGCTGACGAGCTTCGGGCGCACGTTGAGAATACGGGCGAACACGCCCTGGCTCACTCCGGTGCGCTGTCGCAGGGCCATGATCTGCGGTCCTGTCAGCGGCTCGACCGGCGTGAGGCAGGATGCGTCGAACACGCGCATCGTCTTGGCGTCGAGCAGGCCGATCCGCCGCAGTCCGCTCGCGGTCTCGTGAACCGCTTCGGCGATGTCGCTACGAAATTTTTTCTTCGCCGTCATGTCCCACCTCGATCACTTCGCCCTCCGCGCGCGCAAGATCGAGCTCGGCGTCGGTCATGGCGAGAAAACGCTGCGCTAGCTTTTTCAGCATCTCGAGCTCGGCCGGCTCGACATTCTCTCTGACATTCTTGGCGAAGCCATAGAGGAAAACGCTTCGTGTCGAGGCGCGGAAGGCGACGATCGTGCGGAAACCGCCGGATTTCCCACCCCCGTCCCGCGCGACGCGCTGCTTTATGAGGCTTGCGCCCAGCGTCGCGTCGACGCCTCCCTTTTCTGCGCGGACGATCGCCTCGGCGAGACGAGAGTCCGTGATCTTCTCTTTGCGCGCGAAACGCGCGAACCATCTCGTCTTGAAAATTCGCAAGAATGTCTCGCCGCACAATATCCGAACTATACCCCACCGGGGTATAGATCAAGAAGCGATCCGAAAAAAAAGGCGCGAGGCTCTCGCGAGCCGCGCGCCGAAGGTCTGGGGAGGGGCCGAGGTCAGTATTTGCGGACCAGCGGGGGAGCCATCAGCATCGGCGCCGGCGCCATCAGCGCGTAGCGGAAGCCGAGGCGAATGTCGTGCGAGGCGAGCTGGAAGGATTGGCGCTCGCCCGCGCAGCCGGCGCCTTGGCAGCCGATCACATTGGTCTGGAACTTGCCCATGTCGAGATAGCGATAGCCGAGCTCGACCTTGAAATTGGGCGTGATGTTATAGGCGAGGCCCGCCATCACGGCCCAGGCGAAATTGGTCTTGGTCGCGTCCTGGGCGATGCCGAAACCGCCGGCCGGCTGGGCCGAGAGATCATAGAGATTGTTCAGCCAATTGACCGCGACGCCGACGCCGCCGCCGACGAAGGGCGTGACCCCGTACCAGGTGCCGAGATCGACATAGCCATTGGCCAGGAAGACGGCCGCGCTATGCTGCGCGCTGTAGATGTCGTAGCAGCGCGCGCCGCAGGCGAGGCCGAAAATGTTGGCGTAGCTCTGCGTGGCGCGATAGTTGGCGGCCGTGCGATATTCGCCGGTCACATCGACGCGGAACCAATTGTTGATCTGATAGCCGACGCCGCCGCCGGCGAAAGCGCTGTCGCCGATCGAATATTGATCGAATTGCGGAGCCGGCACGAGGACGGTCGGATCGAAGGTCGAGCGCAGGCTGGAAAGCTGATTGACGCCGACGCCGACGTCGCCGCGCAGATACCAGCCGCCGAAATCCGGCGGCGGCGGCTCCATGATCGGCGGCGGCGGCGGCAGCAGCAGATCGGCGGCGAAAGCGCCTGTGCTCATCGGACCCGCGCTCATGGCGGAAGCCAGCGCGGCCGCTATGAGGAGGGCTCTGGTCTTGCCCATAGATGTCTTCCCTTCACGATAGAGGACCGCGGCGCGGACCCTTGGCGCGACGCCAATGTGAAGGAAGATTGAGCGAGAACGCTTAAAGTGGAGTTAACCTTACCGACGATCTACGTAGCAGCGATTTGTCGAAATAAATCGAATGCGACGCGCGCAATGCGGAACAGAGTCTATCGCGGTAAGCGGTATCGGATCGCGAAATTCGGCCCGTCGCTGGCCTTCTCCGATAGGACGAGATCGATCCCGACGCGCTGCTCCTGTCGCATCACGCTGCAACAATTCGGCAAACGTTGGGTTCGGGTTGGGTTAGCCTTTTGAACGACGTCATGAAGATCGCGCGCTACGACATCGAGCGTGCTGCACCCAGCAGATTCCGCCATGTGAAACCTCAAGCGTAATTCAGCACGAAATTCTGCTGCGGTCGCCACTCCATCCTCCTGCCGCTTTGCGCCAAGCCCTCTGAGCTTGTCGTGCGCCCCCTTGAAGCTTCTTCCGTGGCACTCTCGGCTCTGTCGCGTCTCACGCCGCCTCGGCCCGCGTCAGCGCGTCGCAAATATCGTCGACGACGCTGCCGACGATCTCCGGATCGTCGCCTTCGCCCATCACGCGAATGACCGGCTCCGTGCCCGAGGGGCGGATGACGAGGCGTCCCGAGCCTTCGAGGCGCCGGCGCCCGGCCTCGATCGCCGCGACCACGGGCGCCTGCTCCAGCGCCCTCGCGCCGCGCGCGCGCACATTCTTGAGCACTTGCGGCAGCGGCTCGAAGCAATGGCACACTTCGCTCACGCTGCGGTTGAGCTTCTTCACCGCGGCGAGCGCCTGCATGGCGGTGACGAGCCCGTCGCCGGTGGTGCCGTAATCGGAGAGGATCACATGGCCCGATTGCTCGCCGCCGAGATTGTAGCCGAGCTCGCGCATGCGCTCGATGACATAGCGATCGCCGACGGCGGTGCGCTCGAGCTTGAGGCCGAGCGTGTCGAGATGGCGCTCGAAGCCGAGATTGGACATGATCGTCGCGACGACTCCGGGCTTGGCCAGCAGGCCCTCGTCGCGCCAGCTGCGCGCCACCACCGCCATCAGCTGATCGCCGTCGATGACATGGCCGAGCTCGTCGACCATGATGACGCGATCGGCGTCGCCGTCGAGCGCTATGCCCACATCGGCGCGCATCTCGCGCACCTTGTCGCGCAGCGCCTGCGGGGAGGTCGAGCCGACGTCGCGATTGATGTTGAAGCCGTCGGGCTGGTCGCCGATGGTGATGACCTCGGCGCCGAGCTCCCACAAAGCTTCCGGCGCGACCTTGTAAGCCGCGCCATTGGCGCAATCGAGCACGACGCGCATTCCCTCGAAGCTCATGTTCCGCGGCAGCGTGCGCTTGGCGTATTCGATATAGCGGGCGCGCACGTCCTCGACGCGCTTGGCGCGGCCGAGCTCATGCGGCCCGGCGAGCCGGCTCGTCAGATCGCGGTCGATGAGCTTCTCGATCTGCGCCTCGGTCTCGTCGGAAAGCTTATAGGCGTCCGGGCCGAACAGCTTGATGCCATTGTCCTCGTAGAGATTGTGCGAGGCCGAGATCATCACGCCGAGATCGGCGCGCATCGAGCGCGTGAGCATGGCGACGGCCGGGGTCGGCATGGGGCCGAGCAGCAGCACCTCCATGCCGACGGAGGTGAAGCCGGCGACGAGCGCATATTCGATCATATAGCCGGAGAGCCGCGTGTCCTTGCCGATGACGACGCGATGGCGCCGCTCTCTGTCGCGATTGAACACGAGGCCGGCCGCCTGGCCGACCTTGAGCGCGAGCTCGGGCGTGATCTTCTGATTGGCGCGACCGCGAATGCCGTCCGTGCCGAAATAGCTGCGCGTCATTGCTTGTCGTTCTCCGGGAAACGGCGGGGGCGGCGGCGCCGGAAGGCGCGAAAGCCGCCGCGCCATGTCGACCTCGAAATTATGTCGACCTCGAAATCATGTCGACCTCGAGATCAAGTCGACCTCGAGATTGTGGGCGTTTTCGGACGGACCGCCGTCCCTGCGTGCATCCTCGGAAAAGGATATGAAGAATATCGTCATCCATACTGGCCGGTTCCATCGCCTTTCGCGCCTTGTGGTTAACGCGTATCTCCCGAGCACGGCCGAAAATCGCGCGCCGCGCGGCTTCGCCCGGCCGCCCGACCGGTCTATGCTCGAAACAGGCTAGCATGATCCGGGGGGCTCGATGAAGGTCATCATCTATCACAATCCCGCCTGCGGCACGTCTCGCAAGGTGCTCGCGCGGCTGAAGGAGGCCGGGCTCGAGCCCGAGGTGGTGCTCTATCTGAAGACGCCGCCCGATCGAAAAACGCTCAAAGCGCTGCTGAAGCAGATGGGCAAGGGCGTGCGCGACATTCTCCGCAAGCGCGGCGGGCCCTATGAGGAGCTCGGCCTCGGCGACCCTGCCATGAAGGACGAGGCGATCTTCGACGCGATCGAGAAGCATCCGGTTCTGATCGAGCGGCCGATCGTCGTCGTCGGCGACAAGGCGGCGCTATGCCGCCCGCCGGAGGCCGTCGAGGCGCTGCTCGGGTGAGAATTTCGGGGACCTACGCCCTTTATCTCGGCGCGGCCCTGGCGGAGATCGGCGGTTGCTACGCCTTCTGGGCCTGGCTGCGGCTGGGGCGGTCGCCGCTCTGGTCGCTGCCCGGACTGCTGTCGCTCGCCGTCTTCGCCGCTCTGCTCACCCGCGCCGAGGTCGACGCCGCGGGCCGAGCCTATGCCGCATATGGCGGCGTCTATATAGCGGCGTCGCTCGTCTGGCTGTGGCTGGTCGAGGGGCGGGCGCCCGACCGCTGGGACACGGGGCGGCGCGGCAATTTGTCTTATCGGCGCGGCGATCGTGCTTCTCGGCCCGCGTGGATGAGGCTCGGACGCTTCGTGCTGGCCGTTTTACGCATAATTGCGATGATGAGTCCGTCGTTTCGAATCAGTAGACTATCTCCAATTTCCGATTGGCGTTCAGTGGCGAGGCTAGGGTCATGGGTTTGCTCGACGCGACGATTTTCATCGTGCTTGGATTTTGTGTCGGCTACGGCGTGCGAGACAATATTTCGAGAGCGCGCAGGATGCGCTGGAGGGCCGAGCGGCGGATGGGGACGAGAGCTTATCCGACCGTATCCGCCTGATCGGCTCGCGGCCCGAGCATCCTTCCGAAGCATCGCCCGCAATGTGTCGACACGCGGCATATTCTGAAATCGTCGCGCGTTGTCCTCCCGATCCGGCCCGACAGACATAAAAAAGCCCGGCTTTCGCCGGGCTTTTTATTTGTCGTTCGGCTCAGACCGGATGCGGCTCGAGCCCGCCGGCGTCCGGCTCGGGCGACGGCCGCGTGCGGCCGGTCGAGGGCACGGGCGACGGGCGCGCCGGCGGCGCCGCGGGCGGCACGTCCTCGCGCACCGGGCGCTTGCCCTGCAGCAGGCCGATCAGCTCCTCGCCGGTCAGCGTCTCGAACTCCAGCAGGCCATTGGCCAGCACGTCGAGATCG
>NZ_DATBQF010000009.1:0-4672 GCF_036560965.1 Methylosinus sp.
CAAGAACTGCGGAGAGAGCCGTGTTTGGAAATGTCAACTACACCATCAAAAGCGAACTATCGCGTTCCACTCGGAGCGCGAGCAAGAGCACAGAAAACTCGGTCGAACTGAAAGAATTTGGGCGAGACCGCTGCTCGACGAGCTTTCTCGGCGTACCGCCAGCGTGTGACCAGTGCGATTTTCAAGGCTGTTTCCTACGCCGACGTGGGCGACGAAGCGTGAGGCGCTGAGGAGACATACACAGTATACCGAGCTTATATAAGTCTGCCAATCCAATAGACTTGCGCGCAGCGCCCGTAGTAGAATTTTTTTCTACATTTAATATCATTGATAATTGCTGGCCACGACGATAGTAGTGAGCAGCGGCGGGATGCCTCTCGTCGCTATATTTTTCGATGACGGCCGACGTTCTTGGTCGCCCGCGCGGTTCGAGCCGCGCCGACGCCGGGCGCTTCGTTCAACCGCTCCGAGGAATGATCCAATGACCACCGAACCCGAAGTCCGACGGACGCTGAGCGAATCTGCGGCCCGCCAGCTCGCCAATGCGACCAAGACAAGAGCGCAGTGGTCGGGCGTCACGCCGCGCTGGCTCGTGTCCTTTCTGCCCTGGACGCCCGTCGAAGCCGGCATCTACCGGCTGAACCGCGTCAAGGAGGAAGGAGCCCTCACCGACGCCGACGTGACCTGCAGCCCGGCCCGCGACCGCGACGCCGATCTGCCGGAGACCTTCGTCGATTACGAGGATCATCCGCGCGAATATTCGATGAATGCGGTCACCACCGTGCTCGACGTGCAGACCCGCGTCTCCGACCTCTACAGCCATCCTTACGATCAGATTCAGGAGCAGGTCCGCCTGCTCACCGAGAAGGTCAAGGAGAGGCAGGAGAGCGAGCTCATCAACAACGCCGAATACGGCCTGCTCGCCAATGCGCATCCGTCCATGAAGATCAGGACGCGGACGGGCGCGCCGACGCCGGACGATCTCGACGAGCTCATCGCCAAGGTCTGGAAGGAGCCGGCCTTCTTCCTCGCGCATCCGCGCGCCATCGCGGCCTTCGGTCGCGAATGCACCCGCCGCGGCGTGCCGCCGCCGACCGTCACTCTGTTCGGCTCGCCCTTCATCACCTGGCGCGGCCTGCCTTTGGTGCCGAGCGACAAGCTGTTCATCGACGAGAGCGGCAAGACCAACATATTGCTGCTGCGCACCGGCGAGAAGAAGCAGGGCGTGATCGGCCTGTTCCAGCCGGGCATTCCGGGCGAGGTGGCGCCGAGCCTTTCGGTGCGCTTCATGGGCATCAACCGCAAGGCCATCGCCTCCTATCTCATCTCGCTCTATTGCTCGGCCGCCGTGCTGACGCATGACGCGCTCGGCGTGCTCGAGGGCGTCGAGGTGGGCAAGTTCCACGATTACGGCGACAAATACATCTGATCCTTCGGCACAGAGCCGCTCGCGCCGGCGGAAATCCGCCGCCGGCGCGCTTTTTCCGAACTGTTCGAGAGAGAGCGATCATGTCTTCTGCGCCGTCCAATTCCGCGGCCTTCGGCGCCACTGCGCCGGATACGCCCTCCGAGGAGACGCTGACGCGCCATGGAGCGCCGGCCTTTCCCGATCCGGCGATGATCGCCCGCCTCGCCAACGCTTTTTTCCAGGCCTCGCCGCAGGCTTCGTCCGGAGAGTCTCCGGCGACGCTCTCTCCCGGCGCGCCCGTCGCGCCACCGATGCAGCCCGAGGCGCCGGCGCCCTCCATCGTCACCAGCGTCGCGCCTTATGCGCCGGCGCGGGCGCCCGTGGGGCCGCCGGACGTTCCGCCGACGACGATTCCCTCCATCGCGCCGACGCCCAATCTCTCCGCGCCCTCGGCGCCGGCCGGCTTGCAGCCGGCGGTCCCGCCCTATGGGCTCTCGGATGTTCCGCAGCCGGGCGCTTCCGCCGGCGCCTTCGAGCCGGGAAGCCCTTCGGCGGCGGCGATCGATTATTCCGCCATTCCCAGCACGCTGGCGCAATATGGCGGCGCCGCGCCCGTGCAGGCGCCGGCGCCCTATGGCGGTTATGATCCCGACTCCGTTCCGGGCGGCGTGAAGGCCGCCCCGGCCGACAATCTCTATTTCCTGCATGAGCGCGCGCCCGCGGTGGCGCCGGGCTCCGTTCCCGCGGACCCGTCGCTCTCGCTCGTCGACCGCTATGATGCGGATGTCGCGCCGTCGCCCGCCGTCGCCACCCCCGATGCGGCGCCGGAGAGCTTCGCCTATTCCAGCCCCTCGGCGGCCGATCCGCATCGCGTGTCGGATGCGTTCGCGCTGGGGACGCCAAATGTCGCGCTGCCGGAAATCTCCGGCCAGGAGCGCAGCTTGGCGCCCGGCGCCGCCGGTCCCGCGGCGACCGATTCTCTCTATTTCGTCGATCGCGCCGGCGCCGTCCCCGCCGCGCCGAAGACGGCTCCGCAAGAGCCGCAGGGCTATGCGCCGCAGCTCGCCGCCAGCGCGCCGGCGAGCCGGGCGGCTTTCGACCCCTATGCGGTGAAGCGCGACTTCCCCATCCTGCAACAGCAGGTGCATGGCAAGCCGCTGGTGTGGCTGGACAATGCCGCGACGACGCAAAAGCCGCAGGCCGTCATCGACCGTCTTGCGCATTTCTACGAATATGAGAATTCCAACATTCATCGCGCCGCCCACGCGCTGGCGGCGCGCTCGACCGACGCCTATGAGGCGGCGCGCGAGAAGGTGCGCCGCTTTCTTAAGGCGCCTTCGGTCAAGGACATCATCTTCGTGCGCGGCGCGACCGAGGCGATCAATCTCGTCGCCCAGGCCTGGGGCCGGCGCAATGTGCAAGCGGGGGACGAGATCGTCGTCTCCTGGCTCGAGCATCACGCCAATATCGTTCCCTGGCAGCAGCTGTGCGCCGAGAAGGGCGCGCGTCTGCGCGTCGCGCCGGTGGACGATCGCGGTCAGATCATCCTCGAGGAATATGAGAAGCTGCTGAACCCCAAGACGCGAATCGTCTCGGTGACGCAGGTCTCCAATGCGCTCGGCACGGTGACGCCGGTGCGCGAGATCACGGCCATGGCCCATCGCCATGGCGCGCGCGTGCTCATCGACGGCGCGCAATCGGTCTCGCATATGCCAGTGGACGTTCAGTCGATCGACTGCGACTTCTTCGTCTTCTCCGGCCACAAGGTGTTCGGACCGACGGGCATCGGCGTCGTCTACGGCAAGGACGATGTGTTGGCCGACATGCCGCCCTGGCAGGGCGGCGGCAATATGATCGCCGACGTCACCTTCGAGAAGACCATCTATCAAGGCCCGCCGGAGCGCTTCGAGGCGGGCACCGGCAATATCGCCGACGCCGTCGGCCTCGGCGCTGCGCTCGACTATGTCGAATCGATCGGCATGGAGGTGATCGCCCGCTACGAGCACGACCTCCTTCTCTACGCCACGGAGAAGATGCGCATCGTCCCCGGGCTGACATTCATCGGCACGGCGGCGGAGAAGGCGAGCGTGCTCTCCTTCGTGCTCGACGGCCATCGCACGCAGGATGTCGGCAAGGCGCTGGACCGGGAGGGGATCGCCGTGCGCGCCGGCCATCATTGCGCGCAGCCGATCCTGCGCCGGTTCGACCTCGAGGCGACCGTGCGGCCGTCGCTGGCCTTCTATAATACATGCGCCGACGTCGACGCCCTCGTCGCGGCGCTGCTGCGCTTGCAGAGCGGCCGTGGGGCGTACCTCGGCGCCCCGAAATGACTCGATTTCGCGTTCGTTGACTTCGTTCTAGCGCACTCTTAGTCTATTTGTTTTATAGACGGAGATCGCGCTTGCTGACGAAAAAGGGCAAATACGGCCTCAAGGCCATGGCGCATCTCGCACGCTTTGCGCCCGGGCGGCCGGTGACGGTCGCCGAGATCGCGACTGGCCAGAATATTCCCAAGAAATTCCTCGATGCGATCCTCGGCGAATTGCGCAACAGCGGCTATGTTGTATCGAAGATGGGCAAAGGCGGCGGATATGCTCTCGCCCGTCCGGCCGCCGGGATCATCGTCGGCGACATTATTCGCGCGCTCGACGGCCCATTGGCTCCACTCCCCTGCGCCAGCCAGACGAGCTACCGTCCTTGCGACGATTGCGGCGACGTCGATCGCTGCCAGATCCGGCTCCTCATGCAGGAGGCGCGGCAGGCGCTATCCGCCGTGCTCGACAATTACACATTGGAGCAAGCCTGCGCATTGGGCGAGACCATCCCGCTCTGCTACGAAATTTGAGCGCGCCGCGACGCCGCTTCCGCGACCACCGACGCGC
Source organism: Methylosinus sp. (assembly GCF_036560965.1). NCBI lineage: Bacteria > Pseudomonadati > Pseudomonadota > Alphaproteobacteria > Hyphomicrobiales > Methylocystaceae > Methylosinus > Methylosinus sp. The sequence goes on from NZ_DATBQF010000009.1 coordinate 4,291, forward strand.
TTTGACAGGATATCGGGAGTCGCGCCACGCTCGAATCGGTCGACTGATTCGATAACCGCAGGCTATTGGAGCCGATCGGCAACATCCCGCCTGCCGCAGCCGAAGCGCGCTACTCTGCGCAGCTCGAGGAGCCGGCCATCGGGGCGTGGCTCGAACGAAATGGCCCGGCAATGCCGGGGCGGCTCACACGGACAAGCTGGCGATCGCGCTGCGCGGGCATCTTGCCGCGATGCTACGATTTGCGTAAGCGCCGTTTTTGCGCCATAGATTTTTCGGGTTCGGAAGGATTTTCGGATGTGAGATTCTTCTGAGGGACAGCCATGTCTCTGGAAGGATCCGAAGATGAGCGAGAATGCGACGATCGATTTTGGCGCAGGATTTG
>NZ_DATBQF010000010.1:0-32137 GCF_036560965.1 Methylosinus sp.
GACGGACACGATGAAGAAGAAACGGTTCACGGAAGAGCAGATCATCGGGATTTTGCGGGAGCAGGAAGCCGGCGCGAAGGCGGCGGACCTCGCGCGCAAATACGCGGTTTCGGAGACGACGCTCTACAATTGGAAGGCCAAGTTCGGCGGCATGGACGTTTCCGAGGCCAAGCGGCTGAAGGCGCTGGAGGAGGAAAACGCCCGTCTGAAGAAGCTCCTGGCCGATCAGATGCTCGATGCGGCGGCGCTTCGCGAGCTCTTGTCAAAAAAATGGTAGGGCCCGCCGTGAAGCGCGAAGCCGTCGCGCACCTTCAGGCCGTCATGGGCCTGTCGGAACGTCGGGCCTGCCGGATCGTTGCCATCGATCGCAAGACGGCGCGCTACGCGTCGAAGCGTCCGGCCGACGCCGAGCTTCGCGCCGAGCTGCGCGATCTCGCCAATGCACGTCGGCGCTTCGGCTACCGGCGTTTGTTCGTCTTGCTCCGGCAGCAGGGCGAGCGCTCGGGCAAGAACCGCATCTATCGGCTCTACCGCGAGGAAGGGCTGACGGTTAGGAAGCGCCGCGCGCGCCGCCGCGCCGTGGGAACACGGGCGCCGATTGTCGTCGAGGCGAAGCCGAATGCGCGATGGTCTCTCGACTTCGTGCACGACCAGCTCGCCAGTGGCCGCCGATTCCGCATCCTCAACATCGTCGACGACGTAACGCGCGAATGCCTGGCGGCGATCCCGGACACGTCGATCTCCGGCAAGCGGGTGGCGCGCGAGCTGTCGGCGCTGATCGAAAGGCGTGGCAAGCCCGGCATGATCGTTTCCGACAATGGGACGGAGTTCACCTCGAACGCCGTCCTGTCCTGGTCGGAGGCGAACAAGGTCGAATGGCATTTCATCATGCCCGGCAAGCCGATGCAGAACGGCTTCTGCGAGAGCTTCAACGGCCGCATGCGGGACGAGCTGCTCAACGAGACGCTGTTCTTCGGCCTCGACCATGCGAGAGAGAAAATTCGCTCTTGGGTTCACGATTATAACCACCAGCGCCCGCACTCTTCCCTCGGCTATGCGACGCCGACGGACTATGCGGCCGCGCTCACCGCAACAGGCGATCGGCTGCGCAACCCGGACCAGCTCCGCCGATCGCCTGTTGCTCACCCGACGCCCGCGGGCGTATCAACCGCCGGGACTCAACTCGCCGCTGGATGAAACTTCGGGGGCACGTCAGCGGCGTATCGACGAATTGCATCTCGACCATCCCTTTGCGGGGGCGCGGATGCTGCGCGATCTTTTGCGGCGCGAGGGCGTCGTCGTCGGTCGCCGCCATGTGGCGACGCTGATGAAGCGCATGGGCATTGCCGCGATCTATCGGCGTCCGAACACGAGCAAGCCCGCGCCAGGGCACAAGATCTACCCTTATCTCCTGCGCGGCGTGAAGATCGAGCGGCCCAATCATGTCTGGGCGACGGACATCTCCTATATCCCGATGCGGCGCGGCTTCGTTTATCTCGCGGCGGTCGTCGACGTGGCGAGCCGGCGCGTGCTGGCGCATCGCGTATCGATCACGATGGAGGCGGAGTTTTGCGTCGAGGCGTTGAAAGAGGCGCTGGCAAAACATGGCAGACCCGAAATCTTCAACACGGACCAGGGCAGCCAGTTCACCGGCCATGACTTCACGAGCGTGCTGCTCGATGCGAAAATCGCCAACAGCATGGACGGCAAGGGCTGGCGTGACAATGTGTTCGTCGAGAGGCTGTGGCGCAGCGTCAAATATGAGGAGGTGTATCTGCGCGCCTATGACAGCGTGTCCGAGGCGCGCGCGTCGATCGCCAAATATCTGGCCTTTTACAATGAGCGGCGCCCGCATTCGAGCCTCGACTCCCGCACACGGGACGAGGCTTATTTCGGTTGTAGCGAGGCTGTGATGGCCGCATGATCGTCGCCGCGATCTTGTCGCGCCTCTGGTCGGGCTATGCCCTCCCGACGCCGCGACAAAATCGCGAAAGCCCCGCGTTCAGTAAACCCCGGCAGTGATCCACCTTATTTCCGCGGGGCGCTGTCCAAATAAGCGGGGCCAGCTCTATACGCGGCACGAACAGTGCTGTGAACCGGCCGACAGTCCGCAGCATAGGCTGGCGCGCCTCGCCACCGCGAGGCTTGCCAGACCGAAAAGACAAGGGTCAACCGGCTTATTGGCCGTTGCATCCGGCACGAATAAGCATGTCCCTGACGATCAATGGCGTAGCGGGCGTTTCGGCCGTGTCAGGCGCAGAGGCAGCGGTTTTGAGTGCATGACGAACATTCGCGGCGCTAAGGCTCAACGTCGTCCGGCATGTCGCGCTGCCCATGCTGGTGACCGCGCTGGCGGCTTCGCCGACACCGGCAAGATAGGCGGTGAGTACCTGTTGCGCCGTCCGGTCGGTCGGCGCCTTCTCCAACATCTGCATTACCTGCGCCACCGAAATCAGGCCTCGGGAGGTCGATGGAGTGGCCATTGATGGACAGGCAACTGGGATAGCTGCGGCGAAGGCGAAGGCGACGACGGCGAAGGCCAACCGGATGAGGTGACGGGACATGTAGGGGCTCCTATTTCAGAGAAAACCGTCGTGCAGAAAGATATTATTGTAAAACAATAATTTTCGGGCCATAATTTGCCCCAGCTGAAAGAGGAGCAGTCCAGACATGGCTCAATCATCGACATTACCGGACATGAGCGCTGAGCAAGCGCGCGGGAGACGCATGGACCGCATTCGGGGTCTCAGCCATGCGATGGCGGTGGGCTGCCTTGTCACATGCGGGCTGCTCGTAGCGGCAATGGCTATCTACTGGGCCTTGACACCGATACGGACACTGTTCAGCCAGGCCGGCATCCAGGATGCTCCGGCGACGGAGATCGACATTTTGGTTCGGCTTCTGGCGTTCGGAATTTCCATGGTTCCGCTCGGGACGCTGATCTACGGACTTCTCAGTGCTCGCCGCTGCTTCGCTAGTTTTGCCGCCGGACGGATCTTTTCCAGCGAATCGATCAAACATCTCAAGGCATTCTCGATCGCAGTCGCCGGGTCGGCTCTCCTGAAGCCCTTCGCCGGCGCCGCGCTCTCAGTTCTCTTGAGTTCTCGCGCCGCGCCAGGATCAATGACGATGGCGCTGAATATCGGCTCCGATACGATCATCGCCCTGATTTTTGCAGGAACGATGGCGATCATAGCCGGGGTGATGGCCGAGGCCTTGGATATCGCCGACGAAAACAAACAGTTCGTCTGAAGGACACGGCATGCCGATCCGGGTGCGCTTGGGCGTGATGCTCGCCGAACGCAATGTGAAGTCTAAGGACCTTGCTGAATATGTTGGGATCACAGAGGCAAATCTTTCCTTGCTGAAACAGGGAAAGGTTAAGGGTGTGCGTTTCGATACGATCGAACGAATCTGTCAGTTTCTGAAATGTCAGCCGGGCGACCTTCTCTGGCACGAAGAGGGGCCGACGAGGGAATACAATAGTAGTCACGAATAGCTACAAATTCCAGGAATGTAATACAATGCATATACGCCAGACTATCACCCTGTTGCTTGCGACGGCTTTGTCCGGCTGTTCTTCGCAAGGCCTCTATTACACCGGCCAAGCTTGGCGCAGAAGCCTCTGCGACGAGATGCGCGGGGACGACCGTGTGCGTTGTCTATCCGAGGCCTCAAAATCCTACGGCGAATACCATCGGGAGAACTCTGGCACCAGTAGCCAAAAGTGAATTTTGTATGGCGATCATCCTCTGCCCTTGTGCGATATCGGCAAACGAGCGGCGGCTGACTCGAGCCTCATGGGTGGTCGAGTGAGAAGATGGTGGGCTCGGCAGGTGAAAAACGCGAGCTTCTGTCCGTCGTTGAATGCCCAAAGAACAACTGAGCTCGTTGCTGACCACGCTTTCCATTGTCATCATCGACCGCGGATGCGCGCCGGACGCCGCGGAGCCCGTCTATCGTCGACTCCGCCGTCGATCGTTCACGCCGCGGAGTCGGGCGTTCCGCCCAATGCCCTGAACACGCTCGCGGGCGGCGCACGTGTGACGATCGAAGGCGCACCCGATGCAAAGATATTGGCGAGCGGCATAGGCGCCTTGTCGAAGGCGGAGCGCTGAGTGAAACTTCGGGGGCGCGTCACAGCAAAATCGGAATGGACTTTGGGACCTGGGGTGCAGATCTTGGGCGCTGAGTGCGTGAATGGACAGTAAGTGATCTCCGCCTCAGGGTTGGAGATTGCGCGGGATCGTGCCCCAGGGCGTGGTGAAGCTGGATCGAGGCGGACACCGGGATTTCCGGCTTTGGCCGGAATGGTCAGGCGGTCACAGCGGACAGCCTGACTATGGGATCATCGCTCAAAGACGCGATGGTTTCCTGCGTCATATAGCGACCGCGCTGCACGGCCCATTCAAGTTCGGTTTCAGATCGAAGGCCGCATGCGCGACCTCGCCATGTTCAATCTCGCCATCGACAGCAAGCGACGAGGCTGCGACCTCGTGCGGCTGCAAGTGAATGACATCTGCGTCGGCGACCGCGCCGTCGTGATTCAAAAGAAAGCCGGCCGCCCCGTTCAATTCGAGCTGACCGAGCAAACCCGTCGATCGGTCCAGGATTGGCTCGACTGCCGAGGCGCCGTGAATCGCAAATATCTCTTCCCGAGCCGTTTCACGACGCGGCCTCACATTTCCTCTCGGCAATACGCGCGCATCGTGCGGAAATGGGTGGCGAGCGCCGGACTCGATGGGTCCACTTATGGAACGCACTCCATGCGACGGACCAAAGCAGCCCCAGATATGCAAAAAGCAAGGCAATTTGCGCGCCATCCAACTTTTGCCGGGGCACGACCCACGCCAAGTTGGAAAGCACGGTCCGCAATCATCGTCTCCGGGCGGTTGCAGAGGTATGTCCGCCACCGGAGGACACTGCTTTTTCAACGTTATCGGAGAGAACAACTGAAAAATGAGGCGCCATTCGCGCCATGTTGCAATCTTGCCACAGAGAATGGGCCTTCGCCGGGCCGACGATGTCTCGATCTTGACTCCGCGTCGCATCCGGGGGGTCGGTATGAGAAATGGACAAGTTCGCGCTCTGGCCGAAGGGGATTGCCCGCCTATTGATCGCGGGCCTCTTGGCGTGCGCCTTGGTCTTCCAAGGAATGGCGACGGCCGTCGCTTCCTCCCACTCCGGCGCACTCGACGTCTCCTCTGGAAATCTCGATCATTGCGCAGGCGACGCCGACAACCCCCGGCATTCGCCCGGACCACAGCCTCCTTGCTCCTGTTGCATTGCCTGTCGGGCCTTTCAAATCGACGGCGCGGCAGGGCATTTATCGCTCCTGCTCGAGGACTTCGAGTTCTCGCCTCCCCACGACATCGTATGCTTCGGCCTGTTCCCAGGCGCGGACACGACACCGCCGCTCGGCTGGATCAGCTCGTGGTCGCAGCGCGCGCCTCCTGGCCTTTCATAATCGCCATCCCATCATCCGTCGTCCGCGCATGGACGCTCTGCCCGAGTCGGGCGGCCGCGCCGACCAGAATTTCCTCCGCTCCGAGCGGAGCCCCTGATGTTCGACGACAAGAAGTCGCTCATTCGCGATCTTTTCGAGCGCAATCATCGCGCGATGCTTCGCTATTTCACGCGCAAGGTCGGACGCGAGGCCGCTCCGGACCTCCTGCACGACGCCTTCGTTCGCGTCCTGCGGCGCGACCAGCTCGAGGCCATCGCCGATCCGCCCGCGCTCTTGCAGAAGATCGCGCTCAACCTCGTCCGCGACTTCATGCGCAAGCGCAAGACCGAAATCGCCCATCTTCGCCCGAGGGAGCTTCTGGATGACGCGCCGTCGGAGGAGGCGGCGCCCGAGGACCGTCTGGAATATCAGCGACAATCCCGCCTGCTCGACGCCGCCGTCGACTTGCTGCCGCCGCGGTGCCGGGAGGTGTTCGAGCTCAGCATGGAGGATATGACTGTCGGCCAGATCGCCGCGCGGCTGGGCGTCTCCGACCGAATGGTGCGAAAGCATCTCGCCCATGCGATGCGCGTCTGCCGCGCGGCGCTCGATTGACGGAGGCGATGATGAATCTTTTCGCACGAGAGGTTCCGTTTTCGGCTCGGCGCCGTCGTAGGATATATCGGACTGGAATGCGCCGGCCCGTCGCGGGAGCCATCCGGCGCGAGACCGTGCAGGTCCAATGGGCGTCTCCATGACAGATGACAGCGACCCCTCGCCCGCGGCGACCGCGCGGGAGGCGGCCATCGAATGGTGGGTGAGCTCGAAGGCGAGCTTCTCGTGCGAGGAGCGCGCAGAATTCGACGCCTGGCTCGCTGCCGATCCCGCGAATGCGGCTGCCTACGCCGACATCGAGCGGACCTATGCGCGCGCGAAGCGCGTTCGACGCGGCCGAAGCCGCGCAGGCCGTCCTCAGGCGGTCCGTCCCGAGGTGGCGGCGCATCGCGGGCGCGGCGCGGCCGGCGCCGCGCTCGCTGCCGCAGCCGGCCTCGCCCTGTATTTCGCGGTCGATCCGGCGCTGCTCTCGCTGCGATCCGATTTTTCGACCGAAAAAGGCGAGATCAAGACCGTGACGCTCGACGACGGCTCCGATGTCACGCTCGACGCCGGCTCGGCAATCGCCGTACGCTTCGACGCCGATCGGCGTCGGGTGGCGCTGCTGCGCGGGGAAGCCTGGTTCGCTGTGGCGAAGGACACTTCGCGGCCTTTCGTGGTCGAGGCCGGGGGTGGGACCGTCACTGCGCTCGGCACGGCCTTCGAGGTGGACGTCGCCAGCGGCGTTCGCGTCGCCGTCGGCGAGCATTCGGTCGGGGTCTCGGGCGCCGGCGGAAGCGTCGTGGTCCCGGAGGGGCGGCAGACGACATTCGGCCCGCAATCGCCGCCCGCGGATCCCGTCAACGCGCCTCACAGCCTCGCGGCATGGCGGTGGGGCAGCCTGATATTCGAGGATCGACCGCTCGGCGAGGTCCTGGCGGCGCTCGCCCGTTATCGCCGCGGATTCGTCTATTGCCTTTCGGCGGCGGTCTGCGGGCGGCCGGTGACCGCCGTCTTCTCTGCCGACGATCCTTCGCGGGCCCTGCGTGAGATCGAACCATTTCTCGGCCTGCGCGCGGTTCGCCTCACCGATTATCTGATCGTCCTCTACGAATGAGCTGGGCCGGCGCGGCCTCGCCTTTTTTTAAAACTTTCTCGCAAATCGAGGTTCCGAATTTCCGACCTCCCCGTGGAGTCCTTTAGGGGCGCTCGCGCTCCCGGATGACGAGAGGCGGAGGACTAGGCGATGGGACGAGGCGCGGCGCGGTCGAAGACGTATCGTGAGGGCGGCAACATGGGATCGATTCTGGCGGTGACGGCGATGAGCGCCTTCGCGCTCGGATCGGGGGCGACGTCCACTCCGGCCGAAGCGGCGCTTCCGCCGCAGGACATCGTCTCGGACACGGTCGCGACCTATGCGATCCCCGCCGGCGCCATGGCCGGAGCGCTGACTGCCTTTGCGGAGAAGAATCATCTGCATCTGCTCTACGACGCCCGCACGACCCGCCATCTGCGATCGCCGGGCCTGATCGGGCGCCATTCCTTGCGTGAAGGGCTCGACCGCCTCCTCAGCGGCACGGGTTTCACCTATCGCTTTGCCGGTGTGGACGGCGACGTCTCCATTGTTCTCGCGCAGGCGGACAATGGCGTGCGCAGCGACGCCCAGGCGCAGGCCTTGCCAGCGATCGACATCGGCGCGGAGCGGGCCGCCGATCGCAACGGATCGCGGGGGACCGGAGCGGGCGCAGAACGCGAGACCGGATATGTGACGCCAACGACATCGACGACGACCAAGATGGATATACCGAACCTCGAGTTGCCGGCCTCGGTGAAGGTCGTGCCGGGGCAGGTGATTCGGGATCAAGCCACGACCAGCGTCAAAGAAGCACTCGAGAACGTCAGCAGCATACAGCCCGCCCAGACGCTCGGCTCAGGCTCATTTTTCTATGTGAGAGGCTTCCTGGACAAGGGAAAAATCTACCGCAACGACCTAGTCTCCACCTCGACGGTCTACTATACCGATCTCGACACGGCGAATGTCGAGCGCGTCGAGGTGCTGAAAGGTCCCGCCTCGGTGCTCTATGGCCGCAGCGAGCCGGGCGGCCTCATCAACATCGTGACCAAGCGCCCGGTGGACGCGCCGATCCGCGAGGTCTCTCAGGCGTTCGGAAAATATAACGAGTATTCTACCCGATTCGATTACAACGAAGCGCTGACAGTGGACAAGTCCGTGCTCTATCGCGTCTCCGGCGGCTACACCAACAAAGACACCTTCGTCGACTTCACCCACCGGGAAAAGCTTCTCGTCAATCCGGCGGTGACCTGGAAGCCGGACGAAGATACGAAGATCACCGTCGACGCCGAATATTTCTGGGAAAACTTCCAACCTACCCTCGGCATTCCCGTGTTCGCCGGCGACCGTCCGGCGAATATCCCCGTGTCACGCAATTTCCAGGATCCCACCACTCCGCCGGACAAGATCCGGAACTGGCACGCCGCGATGGAGGTCACCCACCGCTTCAATGACATGTTCGAGTTCAAGAATCGGTTCCTCGCCGGCCAGCTCGACTGGACCGCGAGCTTCCTCGATCCGACGCCCTTCTTCGGCGCGCCGCTCCTGTCCAACGGAAATCTCCAGCGGAAGCTTTTTCCGTCCGGGAACGCCGCCGATGTCTATTCGACCAATTTCGAGCTGCTCGGGCATTTCAACACGCCATTCATGCATCACGACACGCTGGTGGGGGTGGACTATCTCAACAACACCAACCATTACTATTTCAACCAAGCTTTTTCGACGCCGAACCCGGCGTTCAACATCAACATCTTTTATCCCTGGCCGAGCTACAACGTCTCCCCAGGGTGGTATGGTTACGCCCAAGCGCTGGGCGGCGGGAGCACCAACCATTTGTACTCGGTCTCGGCGCAGACTGGCGTCTATTTTCAAGATCACATCTCGCTGCTCGATGGAAAGGTCCATATCCTCGGCGGCGGCCGCTACGACTGGGCCGACGAAGGATCGGCGCGAGGCGTCTCGTTCACCATCGCCGAGACGGCTCTCGCATCCGGCTACAATCTCCTGCCGCCCACGGCGCCCGGCTGGCTGCACGCCGAGCGCTTCAGCCCGCGCGTCGGCGCCGTCTATATGCCCGTCCCCTGGGCGAGCGTGTACGGAAGCTGGACCACCTCATTCGGCCTGAACAATGGCTTCAGCTCGGCAGGTCAGCTTCTTCCGCCGCAAACATCCGAGCAGATCGAAGTCGGCGCAAAGGCCGAGATTTTCGACGGACGACTGACGACGAGCATCGCGCTGTTCAACATCAAAAAGAAGAATATTCCGACGCCGGACTACGCGTCGACGGTTCAAGGCGCGCAAAAGACCATCGGAGAGGCGCGGAGCAAGGGCGTCGAGATCGAGATGAACGGCAAGGTCCGCGACAATGTGAGCGTGATCAGCAGCTTCACCTATATGGACGCGCGAACCGTCAGCGACGCGACGATCGCCACCGGCGCCTTCGGCCCCTATTTCACGATGCTCGGACACCGGCTGCAGAATATTCCGCGCTATCAGGGCAATCTCTAGGCGAAGTGGGACGTGACGGAGATCGAGCAGCTCAGAGGTCTCAGCCTCGGCTTCGGCGTTTATGTCGTCGGCAACCGGCAGGGCGATTACATCAGCTCGTTTCAGCTTCCCGGATATGTGCGTCTCGACGCGATGGCCGCCTACACATGGAATGTCATAGGCAAGAAGGTGACGGCGCAGCTCAATCTCAAGAACCTCGCCAACACCCGCTATTTCGAGTCGACCGACATCAACACCAACGCCAATCCGAGATACTCCGTTTATCCTGGGACGCCGTTCTCCGCGGTCGGCACGATTAAGGTCGAATTTTGACAGGCGGAAACGATCTGGTTCACCGAGGCAGCAATTGTTCTGTGGCGGGCCCAGCCGCGCATGACGCCCGGCGGTTCTGTCGCGAATTTTTCTCGCAAGTCGGTTGGGCTATGGTCGCCGGGGTGTGGGGCAGGCGGAATAGTGCGATGATCGATTTCAAGGGCAGCCATGTCGAACGCGACGTGATCGATGAGACCTACGTGAAAGTCAAAGGCCGCTGGAAATATCTGTATCGAGCGGTCGACAAGGCAGGCGCGACGGTAGATTTCCTGCTGACTGCAAAGCGGGATTGCAACGCCGCGCTGCGCTTTTGCGCAAGGCGATCGGCCAGCATGGCGCGCCGGAGACGATCACGATCGACAAGAGCGCCGCCAACACGGCTGTGATCGAAAGCGACAATGCGGGGCATGAAGCGGACATCGAAATCCGCGGCATCAAATATCTCAACAATATTGTCGAACAGGCTCATCGAGCGGTGAGGCGAGTGACGCGGCCGATGCTGGGTTTCAAATCATTTCGATCTGCAGCCGCGACACTCTCGAGGATCGAGCTCATGCATATGAGCCGAAAGGACCAGACCAGGGGCAAATTGCGTCCAGCGCAGCAGTTCTACGCCCTCGCGGCGTGAGCCGCGTCACTCTCAGACGCCCATGTCGCGTCCGTAAACAAAATTTGCGACGCAACCCCTGCAATGCATGATCGCGGCTAGCTGGTCCGCACCGATCGGTCCGTCTCGACGGCTGGGCGTGAGTTCGGAGTCATGGCGCCGACCACCTGGCGCCTCGCCGATCTCGACGCGGGCCGGTTGGTCGAACTCGCGATCGAGGACATACCTTCTGGCGGCCTCGCTTTGCCTATGGCCGCAGTCTATCGGGCGTCCGATCCGCCGAGACCGACGGGCCGCTGGATGATCGAATGTCTCGCTGCCTGTCCGGCGCGGATGGCGTATGCCTCGAGAGCGGGGATGCGCCCGCGGTGAAATGTCTTCCCGCTCGCGCCGTAGCCAGTCGGTCCCACGCGGAAGAGGCCGAGCCGGGCCGCCTCGGCTCACAAGAGCCGATGCTCAATATTTCGGCGGAGTGCATTATTTATATAATTGAATTACTTATTGTCTCGACTTCAGATGCGCCGGACGCCGATCGATATTCCCCGCCAACGGATCGGCGACGAATTGGAGCGAACGCAATGGGCCGAAGAGCCGGCATTTCTATCGAAGGTCCCCGCCGACGCGATCGACGCGTGACGCCTTTGTTCCTTGCGCAGAGACAGAGACAGTTCGGCGGGCTCGGCATTTCCGCGCTCGGCGTGAGTTTCGCGGCGCTTTCGATCTCGGCGGCTCGAGCGCAGGACGCGCCGAGCGAGCTCCCGGCCGTCGATGTCGCCGCGGCAGGCGCGCCGACCAGCGCAGCAACCGTCGAAGGCGGCTATCGAGTCAAAAACGCCTATGTCGGGCCATTCGGCGACAGGGCCTTGATCGATACGCCGCTTTCGATCACCGTCGTTCCGCTCGATCTCATGAAGAACCAGCAATTGCTCAGCCTGCGCGAAGCCTTTCGGCTCATTCCCTCGGTGCAGGGCGAAAATATCCGTCCGCAGACCCGCGGCATGCAGGCGGGAGTGGTACAGAACACGCGCATCGACGGGCTGAATATCGCGGCGACGACCGATTATCCACTGGAGCAATTCGAGCGCATCGAAGTGTTGAACGGCTTGTCCAGCGCGATCTATGGTCCGTCCAATCCGGCAGGCGCATTCAACTACATCCTCAAGCGGCCGACGGAAGCGCCGTTGCGCGAATTCACCTTTTCCTATCTGTCGCAAAGCGCCTGGCTCGGCCATGCCGATCTCGGCGGCTTTCTCGACCCCGAACGCCATTTCGGCTACAGACTGAATTTGCTCGAGCAGAATGGCGAGTCCTATGTCGACGGCAGCCAGTCGAAGCGCCAACTGGCGAGTCTCGCCTTCGACATTCATGCGACGCCGAGCACCGTGCTCGAAACCAATGCGAGCTTCTACAATTTCGTGACCAAAAATCTTCCGGGCACATTCACGCTCGGCCGCAACGCCACGATTTTTCCGGCGGCGCCCGATCCTTCCCGGCAGGGCTATGGGCAGACGTTCGGTGGCGACGACAATCAGACGGCGATCTTCAGCGGCAGACTGCGTCATGATTTCGATCAGGACTGGCGTCTGACATTGGGCCTCTTGCGTCAATCCAATGATCGCGCCTCGACTGTTCCGACCAATACGTTGACGGATAATTTTGGACGCTATACGACGACGGCCGCAACAACCACATTCTCCTTGGACACGGTGCTCAGCAATCAGGCCGCCTTGAACGGCCGCTTCTTCACTGGACCCGTCTCTCACGATGTCGTCTTCGCCAATAATGGCTTCCTTTGGGATCGCTATCGCCCTTATGTGCTCGGCGCCGTCACGCTCGGCAGCGCCAATCTCGCCAATCCGGCGCTGTTTGCCGCCCGTTCCTTTCCTGATTTCAAGAATCGCTTTCTTTCGGTCGAAACCTTTCAGCAATCGCTCACTGTCGGCGACGTCATCGGCTTCGGCGAACATTGGGGCGCGCAATTCGCGCTTTCACAGAGCTGGATCAGTGCGCGGAACCTGAGCAACGCCGGCGTGACGACCAGCGCCTATGACACGAGCGGCGTGAGTCCGACGGCGAGCCTGTTGTTCAAGCCGATGCGCAATCAGACCGCCTATCTGACCTATTCGGAAAACCTGCAGCAGGGCGACACGGCGCCGAACGGCGTCGCCAACGCCGGGGCCGTTCTCGCCCCTTTCCGCGCTAAGCAATGGGAGCTCGGCTATAAAATCGATCTCGACAGGATCGATCTGCGTGCGGCCCTGTTCCAGATCGAGCGACCCTATGCTTATACGGTCCACAATGTCTATGGCGTCAACGGCAAGCAGATCAATCGCGGCATCGAGCTGAACGCCTCGGGAAAGGCGACCGACGACCTCACCGTCTTCGCCGGTCTCTCCCTGCTCGATCCGAGGCTCTACGACACCGGCTCGGCGCTGACGAACGACAAGCAGATCCTCGGCCTGTCCCATGTCGTATTCAACATTCTCTTGGATTATCAGATCCCGTTCGCGCCCGGCCTCGCCGCGAACGCCAATATCAATTTCGCCAGCAACAGGCCCGGCAATTACGCGAACACGACCTTCGTCGACGGCTACACCGTCGCCGATCTCGGTCTACGTTACAGCACGCATCTGCTGGATCGCGCAGTGACATGGCGCCTCAACGTCTACAATGTCGCCAATGCGCATTATTGGGCCAATGTCACGCCGACCGGCCAGAACGGCTACAACAGCACGGACTTCGGCTCGGGCACACTCGGCGCGCCACGCACGCTGCGTCTTTCCATGCAGATGGAGCTCTGATCATGTCCATCTCACGAGTCCGGCGCATCGTCGCATTGTCACTCTTTCTTTCGCCGCTCCCGCCATGCGTTGCGGAGGAGGCTCCTGGCGGCCCTCCGCTTCACATACATGCGGCGGGCAGCCTCGGCGGAGCCCTGCGCGCAATCGTCGCGCGCTACCAACAGGAGACGGGCGAGACGATCACCATGGTTTTCGGCCCTTCGGGCCTACTGCGCGAGGGAATAGAAAAGGGGAATGAGGCTGATCTCTTTCTCTCCGCGGATCGGCAGCATCCGGAGCGGCTCGCCGCCGAAGGAAAGGCGGCGCCGCCGGTCATTTTCGTCCGCAACACGCTCTGCGCCACGGCGCGCGCCGATCATGCCCTGACGACGGACCGGCTTCTCGACCATATGCTCGATCCAGCGACAAAGATCGGCACATCGACTCCCAAAGCCGATCCCGGCGGCGATTACGCCATGGCTCTGTTCGCCAGGGCCGAGAAGGCCCATAAGGGCGCCGAGCAAATCCTGCGAGCGAAAGCGCGAGCCCTCGTGGGCGGAGCCCCGCCGGAGCCATCGGCCATGCATCCGAACGCGCGAGCCGGACAAAGCGCCCCCGCGCCGACAAAGAAGTTTCTACTCGATGGAACGGTCGATCTCTTCATCGGCTATTGCAGCCGTCGGGAGACGCATCCCGATCCAGATCTCGTCAGCGTGCCGGCGCCAGAGGCGCTCGCCGTGCGCGCCGATTACGCCTTGGCTCTGTTGCGCGACAAAGCGCCCGAGCAGCAGGCGGCGGCGGCCCGTTTTGCTCTGTATCTGATGACGCCGCGCGCGCAGGCGATCTTCGCCGATTACAATTTCATCCCCATCGCCGCGCCCTCAGAGCCTTGAAATTGACGGGCTCTCGAAACGGGAAACGACAGCTTCCTGTTCAAGGACAGCTCGGGGAAGGCGGACAAACCTGCAAAGGAGAAAGCTGGCGCTTCGATGAGACCTATGGGAAAGTCAAAGGCCGCTGGAAATATTTGTATCGAGCGGTCGACAAGGCAGGCGCGACGGTAGATTTCGTGCTGACCGCAAAGCGGGATTGCAAGGCCGCGCTACGCTTTTTTGCGCAAGACGATCGGGCAGCATGGCGCGCCGGAGAAGATCACGCTGGTCCGCTCGATAGCGTATAAAGTCCGCGGAACATCAATCTCCGCTCGTCCCGAAACATACTCACTTTTTCGAGGGCGCCGCCCCGCCCATCGAAAGCGCAACGATCATGGGAGTCGCCACCGCGCGCGCCGCTGCGGCCGCCGCGTCGCCGTCGCGACGCTCGATCGCATCGATGATGATGGCATGGAGGTCGAGTCCTGGATTGGGGAGGTCGCCTTCGTCCAGCGCCTCCGACATATAGACGCGCACGGAGCCCGCGAAATAGCGATAGAGCTCGGCGAGCGCCGCATTGCCCGACATGCGCGCGATGGCTCCGTGGAACGCTATGTCGGCGTCGACGAAATCCTCGCGCGCTGCATGGTCCCTGCGTTCGCCACGCCGGCTCAGCAGCTCTCTCAAGAATGCGACGTCGGCCTCCGAGCGATGCGTTGCGGCAAGCCGAGCCGCCTCGGCTTCTAGCATCGCCCGCAGCTCATAATGCTCTCGCAGGCTGGAGCGGCCGATCCGGCGCATGGTCTCGGCCGCGTCCACATTGGTTCGCACATAAGTGCCGTCGCCCTGGCGGACTTCGAGAACCTGCGCGTGGGAGAGAACGCGAATCGCCTCGCGCACCGTGTTTCGGCCCACATCGAGCATGTCGGCGAGCTCTTGCTCGTTGGGGATCTTCGAGCCGACTTTCCACGCGCCGCTTTCGACCTGAGCGCGGATCAGATCGATCGTTGACTCGACGAGCGAACGCCGAGGCGCCTGCGGAATCGTGGTCGGGGACGACATATTCGACCTCATATTAGAAGACGCCGGTCCTCCCCAGTCGATGACGGGGTGGTCGCGAGCTTGACGGCGGCAGACAAACATAGGATGATCCTATCAACCGATGAAATGAATGTCGATGCCTCCCATGGGAAGCCGATATCGAAACGGCTCGCGAACGAGCATCCTGGCTCGCCGCGATCGGGGCAGAAAAAGCATCGGGAGAAGTCTGCGGCAAAAGCAGACGGGCAAAAGGGACGACGATCATGGCTTCGGCGGGCGACAACAATCTTTTTACCGGCCCTATCGGCGAGGAATATGATTTCCTTCCGATCATCTGCCCCAACATCGTGACGCTGACGACGAATCTCGGCGCGACTGTCGCGGCCTGGCGGCCCGGAGTCGCGCTGCGGGGACTGGAAATCGGCTGCGGCACGGGAACCAGCACGCGCTCGCTGCTCTCGCAGCGTGATGATCTGAGCCTTCTGGCGGTCGACGCCTCGCCGGCGATGTTGAATCAGGCGCGCGAAAATCTCGCCTCCTATGCCCACGCCGGCCGCGTCGAATTCATCGAGAGCGATGCGCTCCTCTATCTGAGAGCGCTGCCCGACGCGAGCGTCGACCTCGTCGCCTCCAATTACGCCATCCATAATTTCGATCATCGCTCCAGACGCGAGCTCTTCGCGGAGATCCTACGGGTTCTCGAGCCGGGCGGCCTGTTCGTCAATGGCGATCGTTTCGCGCTGGATGATCACGATCTTCAGCTCGCATCTACCCAGGCGGACGTCCGCAACTGGTTCTAGGTCTTCGGCGAGGCGAAGCGCTACGATCTCCTCGAGGATTGGATCGTGCATCTCTTCAGCGACGAATCCGCCGATCACCTCATGTATTCTTCGGCGACTCTGTCGACGATGCGCGCTCTCGGCTTCGCCGATGTGCGGTCGAATTATCGCGAGAGCGTCGATATGCTGGTGACGGCGACGAAGCCTTCGAGCGCGGCGCGCGACATCGATTGATCGGAACAGACCATGACAGTCCAAAGCCGTCCTCTGGCGTCCGACGAAATCGAAGCGTTGCGCGGTCTCTCTCGTGAACAGGCGAAGACGCTGGCGCTCGCGTCTCTCGGCGGCGCGCTCGAATATTATGATTTCATCGTCGGCGTTTTCTTCGCCAAGACCCTCGCCGCGGTCTTCTTCCCGCATGACAGCCCGCAATGGCTCTCGCAGCTCCAGGTGTTCGGCATTTTCGCCGCCGGCTATCTCGTGCGCCCGATCGGCGGCGTCGTGTTCGCGCATTTCGGCGACCGCGTCGGCCGCAAGAGAATGTTCGCGCTCGGCCTCTTCCTGATGGCCTTTCCCACGCTGCTGGTCGGCCTGACGCCCGATTACCAGACGATCGGCTTCGCCGCTCCGCTCCTCTTCCTGTTCTGCCGGCTGCTGCAAGGGCTGTCGGTGGGCGGAGAAGTGCCTGGCGCATGGATCTTCTGCGCCGAGCATGTCCACAAATCCCGGGTGGGCTTCGCCTGCGGGCTGCTGATGGGCGGGCTTTGCTGCGGAATATTGATGGGCGCGCTCACCGCCAAAATACTGACGGCGAGCCTGAGCGCCGATGATCTCGTCGCCTGGGGGTGGCGCATTCCTTTCATCCTCGGCGGCGTCTTCGGCCTGATCTCGGTCTATCTGAGGAAGCATTTGCGGGAGACGCCGGTCTTCGAGGCGCTTCGCGAGCGGCGTGTCGCTGACGCCCGACCGCCGATCTCGCTCGTCTTCACGCGCTGCAAGAGCGAGGTTCTCGTCTCCATGGCCGCGACCTGGGTATTCGCTGGCGTCTTCGTGACCTATTTTCTCTATTTGCCCACCTATCTTCAGTCGCAATTCGACTATCGGGCGGCGGATGTCTTCACCGCCAACTGCTGGTCCATCTCGCTACTGATCCTCGGCAGCGTCTTCGTGGGCCGCGTGACGGATATCATCGGCGGCGGGAAAGCCTATGCGATCGGCGGCGCTGCGATGGCGGCGGCTGTCGCCGCGCTCGGCTTCTCCCTCGGCAACGGCGGCGCATGGACGCTGCATCTCTATGCGATCGGCGGTTTCGCGATCGGGACGATCACGCTCACCCCCTATCTGATCATCCGCAGCTTCCCGCCCGAACTGCGATTCACGGGATTCGCTTTGTCCTACAACACGGCCTACGCCATCATCGGCGGAACGACTCCGCCTTTGATGACCCTCCTTGTCGGAGAGCATGCGCTCCCCATGGCGCCCTTCTATTACATGTCGGCGCTCTGTCTGTTCGGCGCGGCAATCGGCTTGCTACGGAGCGAAAGGTGAGGCAATCGGCTTATAGCGGAGGCGCCTCGGCTCGAACGTCCGCTCCTCCGCATCCTTACAGTAAACGAACGTGAAAGTTTGACCCATTCCGGGCTCCACCTGCCCAAATGGCGAACGTCCGAGCCCGCCGAAAGGCGACATTCCCGGATCAGTCGTTATCCGGTCGTTGCCAGAGTCCTTGGAGATTACGCCAAGTCTCGTCCTCGGCGGTATCGCACTTCTGCGACAGAGAACCGGCTTTTCGCGGGTCTGCCGGCACCTGGCTCCCACGGACCTTGACTCTGTGGCGCGTCCCGGGATTCCATGTGACAAATGGATAAGTTCGCGCTCTGGCTGAGGGGAAACACCCGCGTATTGATCGTGGGCCTCTTGGCTTGGACTCTTGTCCTGCACGGCATGGGCGCCGCCACATTGTCCCATGCGGTCGACCTCGGGGTCGGCTCCGCGGATTTTGGTCATTGCGCGGCGCCCGACGGCGCCGACGACCATCGCCGCTCGCCCGGGCCACATTTTTCTTGTTCCTGCTGCATTCCGTGCCGTGCCGGTCAGATCGACGGTCCGACCGGAGTTCTCTCGCTCATCCCGAAGGGCGCAGATCTTTCATTCCCGGCCCTCGCGATCGCTCCGGTCGGGGTTTCTCCGATCGTGGAGATATCTTCGCCGCCGGGCTGGACCAGCTCCTGGTCGCAGCGCGCCCCGCCGATCGCCTGACCCCTAGCGACCCCGCGCCGCGTCGTTTTTCGCGGACTGGCCGCGTCTTCTGTCCAACAGTCCGCCTCTCGTCCCGTCGAGAGCTTGGCGCAACGCCCCGAATCCGCGATCCCGCTTCGGAATTCGGGAAGCCGTTGGAATCTGCATGCCGGACAAAAAATCAGCTTCGTTCCGCGACCTCTTCCTGCACAACAGGCGCGTGCTGTTTCAATATCTGCGGAGTCGGGTCGGCCGCGAGGACGCCTCCGATCTGCTACAGGAGACCTTTGTGCGCGCGCTCCGCTACGAGGCTTTCCACAAGGTCGCCGATCCGCCGGCCTTCCTGCAAAGGATCGCATCAAATCTCGTGCTCGATCTCAGTCGCCGCCGAAAGAGCGAGCAGGCGGTGATCGAGGCCGGCGCCGCCGCGGCCGACGCGCCTGCCGACGAGACCCGGCCGGAAGAACGTATCGACTTCGAACGGCAATCACGGCAATTCGAGGCGGCGATGGCGAAGCTCCCGCGCCGGAGCCGGCAAGTGCTGATTCTGGCGCTGCACCAAAATCTGTCGCACGACGAGATCGCCCGGCGCCTCGGAATTTCCGAAAACACCGTTCGCAAGCAGCTCCGCCGGGCCATCCTGCGCTGCCGCTCGGTCGTCGATTGATTTTGGTCGCGGAAAATGTCCCGAAATCGAGCGTCGCGCGTCGAATCTATCGAGCTCCTGGAGAAAACGTGTCGAAATGACCAAACGGAGAAGCGGCAGAAGCCACGAGCATCGGCGGGAGGCCGCCGTCGATTGGTGGATGCGCCGACGCACAGGCCCGCTCGGCGCGGCGGAGCAGGCCGCCTTCGCGGCATGGCGCGCCAATCCGGCCAACGCGGCCGCCTATGACAATATCGATGGGCTCTGCGCCCATCTCGCGGGTCTACCGGCGCCCGTCGAGGCGCCGGCGTTCTATGCACGTCCGCGCGTGTGGCTCGCCGTCGCCGCGCCGCTCGCCGCCGCCTGCCTCGCCATTCTGGCCGGCTGGGGCGATCTCGTCACTTTCCTGCGCTCGGATCATTACGCCGGGACGGGCGAGACAAGGATCGTCGCGCTCGAGGACGGCTCGCGCGTCCAGCTCGACGCCCGCTCGGCCATCGCCCTGCGCTACTGCGCCGCCGAGCGGCGCGTCGAGCTCATCGCGGGCGAAGCCTGGTTCGAGGTCGCGCCGGACGTCCGACGCCCCTTCGTCGTGGCCGCGGCTGGCGGCGAGATCAGGGCGCTCGGCACCGCCTTCGACGTCGCGGTCGACGCCTCCGGGGCGCGGGTCGCCGTCGCCGAGCACAGCGTGCGCGTCACCAGCGGCGGAACGGATGTGGTCGTCGCCGAAGGCGAGCGCAGCGCCTATCGCGCCGATGCGGCGGCCTCCCGCCCCGAGCCCATGAAGAGCGCCTGGGTCGGCGCTTGGCGGCGGGGCAAGCTGATCGTCGAGAACGCGCCGCTGCGGGATGTCATCTCCGCGCTCGGCCGCCATCATCACGGCTTCGTCGCCTGCATGAGCGAGGCGATCTGCGCGCGGACCGTCACCGGCGTCTTCGGCACGCAGGACCCGCTGCAATCGCTCGAGGCGCTGGAGACGGCTCTCGGCCTGCGCCTCGCCTTCTTCAGTCGTTTCGTCGCGGTCTTCCGCGAATGAGCGAAGCCCTCCGTGACTGAGGCAAAAATACCACAGTTCGAATTTTGTCGATTTCGGCCTCGGAATTTTGTCCCACTTTCAAAAGTCCCGCGTCGGTGAATCGAGGGGCCGCTCGAAGCCCCGGAAACCGAAGGGGCTGTGGCCATGATGCGGAAGATCGTTCGCCGGCGGGGCGCGAAGAGCTGGGACGGCGCGAAAGGGAGTGAGTTCATGGGGTCCGCGCTGGCGTCCCTCGCAATGAGCGCCTTCGCCACGGGGGCGGGCGTATCCGGCTCGCCGGCCCAGGCGGCGATCGCGCCCGAGGACGCGCTCGGCGTCGTGCGGAGCTATCGCATTCCCGCGGGCTCGGTGGCCGCCGCGCTCAACGATCTCGCCGACGAGAACGGCCTGCATGTCGCTTTCCCCGCCGGCCTGACGCAGGGGCTGAGAACGCCGGGCCTCGCTGGCAGCCATTCGCTGGGGGAAGCGCTCGATCGGCTGCTCGCTGGGACCCGGCTCATCTACCAGCTCTCGGACAATCGCCGCACCGTGCTGATAACGCTCGCGCAGAACGATACGGTGCGCAGCGACGCGGGCGCGGAGGCGCTGCCGGCGATCGACATCGGGGCGGAGAAGCCGAAGACGAGCGGGGACGGCAGGGGCAAGGGCCTCACCTCGCAGAACTCCTATGTCGTGCCGAACGCGTCGACG
Source organism: Methylosinus sp. (assembly GCF_036560965.1). Taxonomy (NCBI): domain Bacteria; kingdom Pseudomonadati; phylum Pseudomonadota; class Alphaproteobacteria; order Hyphomicrobiales; family Methylocystaceae; genus Methylosinus; species Methylosinus sp. The sequence continues at coordinate 20,622 of NZ_DATBQF010000010.1, forward strand.
GCGACCAAGACCGACACGCCGGTCATGGAGACGCCGGTCAATGTGCAGGTGATCACGCAGAAGGCGCTCGAGGATCAGCAGGCGACGACGTTGAGGGAGGCGCTGCAGAATGTCAGCGGCGTCACCATCGCCACAGACGCCAATGGCCGAAGGACCGGCGGCTTTTTTGTGCGCGGCTTCAACACCACGGAGTTCTACCAGGACGGCGTTCGCGTGATGGGCGCCCTGGCAGGGACCCAGACAACAGATCTCATAGGCTCCAAGCAATTCGCCAATATCAGCGGAATCGAGCTGCTCAAAGGTCCTGCCGCCATCCTCTACGGGCTCTCGGAGCGTTATTTTCGGCTATTTTCCGGCGCGCAGCGCGGCGCGGCTCGACCCTGTGGAGGCGCTCGCCCGTGATTGAGCGCGCCCGTTCCTCTATGTCGATCTTTGCCCGCCCCCGAGGAAAGCGCGTAATGCGGCGGCGCAGCGCCAACGACGCGCTTCCGCGAATGTTTCTCGCCTTATTGTTTCCTGCGTCGCTCGCGGGTTGCGCAGTCGGCCCCGATTTCGAGGCGCCCGTCGCGCCTGCGGTCGAGCGCTTCACACAGGAGAAGACAACCTCACTCGGGAACGGCCAACAGTTCCATGAAGGCGCGGAAGTTCCAGGTCGGTGGTGGATGGCTTTCCGTTCCAAGCCTCTGAATGACCTCGTCGAAGATGCGATTTCCCACAGTCCGACATTGGAGGCCGCCGAGGCGGCGATCCGCGTCGCTCGATACGATGCCGACGCGGCGAAGGGCGCGCTCCTGCCGCAGGCGAGTCTGAATTCGAGCTCGAATTATACGCTCGCCTCGGGCGACTCCACGAGCACGAGCGTGACGCAGCAGGCCTATTCCTTTTTCACCAAGCAGATGCAGATCAGCTACGCGCCCGACATTTGGGGAGCCAATCGACGCGCCGTCGAGTCGTTGGAGGCCCGGCGAGAGATCCAGAGCTGGCAAAAGCAGGCGGCCTATCTGACGCTGGCGGCCAATGTCGCCGAGGCGGCGATCGAGGAGGCGTCGCTGCGCGGCCAGATCGCGGCCACGCGGCGGGTCATCGTTCTCGAAGAGGAGCGCTCGGCCCTGCTCGAACGGCAATTCGCCTATGGCGCCGTCGCCGGAACAGATATTCTTTCGCAGCAGTCCGCCTTGGCGCGGGCGCGTCAGACTCTGCCGCCTTTGGAAAGCCGTCTCGCGCAGCAGCGCAATCTGCTCGCGGCGCTCACCGGTCGATACCCGTCACAGGCGATCGCCGAAACCTTCGAGCTTTCGGAGCTGACGCTTCCGCGCGATCTTCCGGTCAGCCTACCTTCGCGGCTCGTCGCGCAACGTCCGGACATCAAGGCGGCGGAAGCGAGCGTCCACTCCGCGAGCGCGCAGATCGGCGTCGCCGTCGCCGCGCGACTGCCCAATGTCGTGCTGACCGCCAATGGCGGCGCCAGCGCCTTTACGATTGCGCAGCTCTTCGCGCCGGGTGCGGGTTTCTATACGCTCGCCGGCACTGTCGCGCAGCCTGTCTTCGACGGAATGACGCTTCTGAACAAGCAACGCGCCGCCGAGGCCGAACTCGCCCAGGCCGAAGCGCGATATCGCTCTGCAGTCGTCAATGCATTCCAGAATGTCGCGGATTGCTTGCGCGCCTTACAGGGCGACGCGCGCGCTGTCCGCGAGGCTCGCATCGCCGAAGGCGCGTCGAGAAAGTTTCTCGACAAAATTCATTCGCAGCAGCGATACGGCGCCATGTCGCGACTCGCCGTCGTCGATGCGCAACGCGTCTATCTCGACGCCTCGATCTCTCGCATTCAGACCGACGCCCAGCGACTCGTCGACACTGTCGCTCTCTATATGGCGCTCGGTGGCGGAGAAAAAAGCTCATTTTAGTGAATTCGCACCGAAGTCCGATGGCGATTTCAAAAGCGGGGATCGGAAAGAGCGACTTGAAGCAGCGCCTTCTTCGATATTCAACTGCGTGGCGCCCTCGGCTTCCGGTCTCGCAGCCGCTTGGGTCGAACAAGCAGGCGCTCGGGCCGAACCAGCGACCGAATTGGACCGAACCGGCGAGCCTTCATCCGTCTCGGGCTCTTGTTCTCAGGGCGGCGCCGGCTACGACTGCATGGCCTGCTGCGCTTGGCCCGCCGTGTTCTGCTGGACCTTTTCATCGGTCTGCTCGTCGGAAGCAAGGCCATTCATCTCGAAGACGTACGTCGATCGAGCTTCCTCTTCCGACTCGAGGCGCGAGAGAATGAGAGGCGTTGTCAGAAGCGCGTGCAAAGCGAGCAACGCGCGAAGCAAATGATAGAGGGTGAAGCGAGTTCCCCTCCTGCCATCGTTCGCCGTCATGGCCATCGCCTGCAAAGGCTTCGGGAGCGCCCCTATTTCTTGTGTCGCTTCCCCTGAAGATACAGCTTTTATCTTGGATAATGCCAGCATAATGTATGTGTTTTACATCACAAAACGACATGTTCTCGTCAATTGGAAGGATCGGGCGCCAACGATCCATTATTCGTTGGGAATGGAAATCAGGCCGAATGCCTGCCTTTCGAAAAGCATTGCGCGCGACGGAAGACTGGAATCCGGCCAAACACAGCGGCTCGGATATCGTAGGAAAATCGCTGAATAGTATCCGATTACGAATTCCAACGAGGCATCGACCGCGTCACGCGCTATGATACGCTGGAGAGCGACCGCATCGGAGTCGCCGGCGAACGACGCCGTATATTTGACCCATTTGCACCATTTTTTTGCACTACGTACGCGGCCGCTTAATGTAAGCGATATACATAATGCTAACACGCTGACGTGGATCGCGATTCCGCGTGAGAACCGGCTGGGAGCCGCTGCTGTGGGCTCCTCGTCCATCGTGGGCGCCATATGGGACGAAAGGTTTTAGTGTGATGAGCCGCTACATGATCGAGAAGTCCGAAACGCGCCCGGCCGTAGTAATCTCGAACGACCATCGGAAATCTCACGTCGACTCGCTCCCGTTGCGGAGCGCCTCCACAATGACGGCGATCGCGGCGGTTCTCGCTTTGCCGACTTTCGCCCTGGCGAACCCGACGGGAGGCGTCGTCATAGACGGCGCGGCGACCATCTCTTCGTCCGGCAGCGTCACCAACGTCACGCAGGCGACCAATCGCGCTATCATCAATTGGCAGGGCTTCTCCATCGGCGCGGGGGAGACCGTCAACTTCCTTCAGCCGACGGCCATGTCGGTGACGCTCAACCGTGTCGTCGGCAATGAGCAGAGCGTCATCTCCGGCGCGCTGAACGCCAATGGGCGCGTGTTCCTCGTCAATTCCGCCGGCATTCTTTTCGGCAAGGACGCCCAAGTGAATGTCGGCGGACTCGTCGCCTCGACGCTCGATATCTCCAACTCGAACTTCATGGCCGGGAACTATGTCTTTTCCGGCTCATCGAACGCCTCCGTCGTAAATCAGGGCAAGATCAAAGCGAGTGACGGCGGCTATGTCGCTCTGCTCGGAAAGACCGTCTCGAACGAGGGGACGATCACGGCGAAGCTCGGGACCATCGCGCTCGCTTCGGGCGAGCAAATAACGCTGAATTTCGGCGGCGATGCTCTCGTCGACGTGACGATCGACAAGGGAACCTATGACGCTCTCGTCCAAAATAAGGGGCTGATAAAGGCCAATGGCGGCCAAGTCGTGCTGACCGCGAAAGCGGCCGACGATTTGCTCTCGGCTCAGGTCAACAATAGCGGGATCATCAAGGCGCGAACGCTCGCCGATCTGACCGGGGGCTCGTCGTCGAGCGGCGGTTCGGTGAAGGTCGGAAGGATCAAGCTGCTCGCTTCGGGCGGAACGGTGAATGTGTCCGGCAAGCTCGACGCCTCGACGCGCAAGGGCGGCGACGGCGGAACGATCGAGACCTCCGGCAATAAGGTGACGGTGGCCGACAGCGCCGTCGTGACGACCGCCTCGACCAGCGGGACGACAGGAAGCTGGATCATCGATCCCGACGGCTTTACGATCGGAATAGGCGGCGACATCACCGGGACGGCGCTGACGAGCCAGCTCGCTTCGAACAATGTCACGATCCAGTCGACGAGCGGACATGGGGCGGACGGCAATATTTATGTCAATGACGCCGTCAGCTGGTCAGGCAACAAACTGACGCTGACCGCGACGAATAATGTGTTCATCGACGCTGTGATGACGGCGACGGGGACAGCTTCCTTCGCCGCCAATTATGGCGTCGGAACGAATGCCGACGGCACGCCCAAAGGGCTCTACACCTATCAGGGCGCGACCAATGGCGTCTTCGCCGGAAGGCTCGATTTTTCCAGCACCGGGACGTTCACGCTCAATGGCGCCAACTACACGGTCATCACCACTGTCGCCGGATTGGACGCCGTCAGAAACGACCTGGCCGGCAATTATGTGCTCGGCGCCGATCTCAGCGGCTTGAGAGCGAGAAATTGGAGCGGGCCGCTCGGGGCGACCACCGCCTTCACCGGGAATTTCAACGGTCTCGGTCATACGGTCATCTCGCCCCAGCTGACCGGCTCGGGCTTGTTCGCAACGATCGGGGCCGGCGGCCTCGTCAGCAATTTCGGCGTCGCATCGGCGACCATCAACGCAGGAACGACGAGCAGCGCGGCGGCGGGCCTGCTCGCAAATGTCAATCGGGGCTCCGTCGTCAACAGCTTTTCCAGCGGCAACGTGATTCCACGGGCCTCCGCCAATCCAACTGTGACGATCGACAGCGTCGGCGGCCTCGTCGGCGTCAATTCGGGTCTCATCGCCCAAAGCTATTCGCTGACCAATGTGGCAGTAACGAGCATCGGCGGCGGCTTGGTCGGGACGAACGAGGCCAGCGGCGCGATCATCGACAGCTCGGCGCGCGCGATGAACTCGGGCAGCAACACGCAAGTCATCACCAACACGGCCTTCGGCGTTTCCAATCTCTCCTTCGTCGGCGGTCTTGTCGGGGTGAACGCAGGGACGATCGTTCGCTCCTATGCCGGCAATCAGATAAAACTGTCCAGCGCCGACACGACATCGATCGCGGGCGGATTCGTCGGCAAGAATGCTGGAACCATCGATCAGTCCTATTCCTATATCGAATATTCCTCCATCGGCAATTTCTACAGCGCGGGGCCACATCTCGCAGGCTTCGTCGGTCAAAACACCGGAACCATCACCAACGCCTATGCGACGTCTCTCACCGCGACCAATGCGTCGTCCAATTGGAGCGCTGGCTTCGCCTATATGAACTCAGGGACGATCAGCAGCGCCTATGCGACCTCCTATTCGCTCGGCGGCGCGTCGTCGCAATCTGGATTCGTCGCCGACAACACGGGCGGCACGATCACCAACGCCTATTGGTATTCGAGCGGTTCTCCGGTGACCGACAGTTCCGCAGCAAAGAGCCTGACCGCCGCCCAGGCGCCCAGCTTCGCGAGCTATGCTGGTTTCGACACGGCCATTTGGGCGGCTTCGAAATCCGGCTATCCCATTCTCGCAAATCTTCCGATCTACGTCAGCACCAGCGCCATCCCCACCTATGGCGTCGCCACTTCGACGATAAAGACGCTGTCGCTGTCGGTGCTGGGCTTGCAGGGAGGCGGAGGGTCGGGCTTTTCGAAGGATGACGTGTCCTCGACGACCCTCAATCCCTTCACCGTCGCGACCAACAATGGCTATGTCGACGCAGGCATGCAGGCCGCCTCGAGCGTCTTGTCGTCGGTCTATAAGAACGTCGAGGGCACGGTCACGGTCAATCCGAAAGCTCTGACGATCTCTGGCGTCGTCGCGGACAAGGTCTATGACGGAACTGCCTCGGCCACGCTGAACAGCGGCGTAGCGAACAGCGGCCTCATCGGCCTCATCGGCAATCAGACGCTGAATGTCGCCTATACGTCCGCGGCTTTTGTCGACAAGAACGCAGCCGTCGGCAAGACGGTGAACGTCACCTATACCGCGGCGGACGGCGCCAATGGCGGCAAAGCGAGCAATTACACGATCGCGAACACGACCACGGCGACAATCGGGCCGAAGCCGATCAGCGCTACCGCCACTGGCGTGGACAAGGTCTATGACGGCGCGACAGTCGACACGATATCTTATCAGCTGCCCGGCAAGGTCGCGGGCGACAATCTGTCCCTCTCTTATTCGACGGCGCAATTTGCCAACAAAAATGTTGGCCAGGGCAAGACGGTCGCCGTTTCCGGGCTGGCGCTGACAGGGACCGACAGCGGCAATTACCTCTTGCAAAACGCGTCCCTGACGACCACCGCCAATATCACGCCTTTGGCGCTCAGCCTCTACGGGACCAAGTCGGCGGACGGGACCGTCAGCATCGGCGCCAGCAATCTCGCGGCGATGAATTTAGTGGCGGGCGATTCGGTGAGCCTCGGCGGCTCCGCCAAAATTGCCGGGTCCGCCGCGGGCGTTCAGTCGATCACCGACGTGACCGCGCTGACCGTCAACAACCCCAATTACACTGTCGTCGGCAGCGTCGGCTCGGTCGTCGTCGGCAATCAGAGTCTCGCTCTCGATCATGTGGCGAGCGGCGCCGCCACAATTACGACGTCTGGCAATACGACTACGATCACGCAAACGACGAATTCGGCGATCATCGACTGGTTCCGCTTCTCGATCGCAGCGGGCGAGACCGTCAATTTCGTCCAGCCTTCTGTGACCTCCGTCGTCCTCAATCGCGTGACCGGCAATGAAAAGAGCGTGATCGCCGGCGCTCTCAACGCCAATGGCCGCGTCTTCATTCTCAATTCCGCCGGCGTGCTGTTCACGGCAGGCTCCAGCGTCAATGTCGGCGCGCTCGTCGCCAGCACGCTGAGCATCAGCGACGCCAATTTCAATGCGGGCAATTATCTCTTCGTCGCCTCGCAGGGCTCCGGCTCGGTGGTGGCGGCCGGCGACATCGTCATCGTCGACGGCGGCTTTGCGGCGCTGGCGAGCAATAATGGCGTCGATCAATCGGGAACGCTGACGGCGCGCGGCGGCAAGGCCCTGCTGGCGTCGGCGAACACGCTGAGCCTGACGCTGAGCTCGGCCAACAACGGGTTGAGCAGCTATATCGTCGGCAATCTGGCGGGCAAGACCAATGTCAACGGCAGCGTCAATGTCGCTGCGGCGAGCGGCAATGGCGGACTGCTCGAGACGGCCGGCGGCAACGTCGTCACGGGAAGCAATTTTGCGCTGAACACAGGGCTCAACGGCTCCTGGTCATGGAGCCAGCCGGACATCACCGTCGGCGCCGGTGGGACTTTCAGCGGTCAGTTCGTCAATGGAAATCTCGCGACGCGCAATTTCGCCCTCAATGCGATCGGCGGCAGCGTCACTGTGAACGACGCCGTGAGCTGGTCGTCCAACAATTCGCTGACGCTCTCGGCGACCAATAATATCAAAGTCAATGCGCCTGTCGCCGCCACGGCGGATCGTGGCGCGCTGATGCTGAATGCGGGCGCGGATATCTACGTCAATGACGCCGTGTCGCTGTCTGGCGCCCATGGCGCGCTGGCGATGATCTATGGCGGCGACTATCACATCCGCAGCAAGGCCAGCTACGCAGGCGCGACGCTAGACGCCAACGGCAGTCCTGTCGCTATGAAGGATACCAGCGGCGGGGTCTACGGCTCGATCAGCCTGGCCAGCGAGAACGCCTCGCTCGCCATCAATGGGCAGACCTACACGCTCATCCATTCGATGGACCAGCTCGCTGCGTTGGACGACGCCACCGGCACGGCCAGCGGAAAATTCGCGCTCGCGACAAATCTCGATGCTTCGCAGTGGAGCGCCGCCCATCTCGGCGCGTCTTCGGTCGTCACCGCATTCTCGGGGACGTTCGCGGGTCTCGGCCACAGCATCGGCAATCTGACTCTGAAAGCGTCGAGCACGTCATCCGATCCCATGGGACTGATCGGCAGCGCGGGAGCCGACGGCAGCGCCTCCACCATTCGCGATGTGGGAATCGTGAATGTCGACGTCAGTAGCGCATCCTCTTCCAGCGGAGGGGGAGCGCTGTTGGGAACAGGCAATCTGGTGACGCTCGCTCAAGTCTATAGCACGGGGTCGATAGCCGTTGCAGGTGGCGGTCTGGCTGGAGGAGTGTCGGGCTCCAACGTGATCTACGCCTATTCGGACGCAAAAGTGTCGGGAGGCGGCGGCGGCTTGTTGGGAAACGCCGGGAGCTATTTCAATACAAGCTCGACAATCTCGCATTCGCATGCGACCGGCGACGTGGACAAGGGAGGCGGAGGGCTGGTCGGCGGCGCGACCGCCACGACGATCGACTACTCCTACGCGACCGGCAATGTGAACGGCAATGACGCCGGAAGCGGCAATGGCGGCCTCATCGGCTACGCTACCACCGTCGGCACAAATTCATTGAAGGTCACGAATTCTTTCGCGACCGGCAATGTGCGCGGCGGATATAATATCGGCGGACTGATCGGACAGATAAGCGGAAGCGCGCAGTCCGCAGGCGGCGATGTCATTATCGACAACACTTATGCGACCGGCAATGTGACGAGCAATTTTCCGGACGACGCGCCGCTTATCAACGGAACCGGCGGATTGATCGGAATGGTGAGCGTGACAGGCACGGGCGTGCGTGTTCTCATCACGAAGTCCTACGCGACCGGCGATGTGACCGGCACTGGGGCCAAAAATACCGGCGAATCCATCGGAGGCCTCGTCGGATATATCTCGACTGGCGCGAAGGGCGGCGTGAGCACCATCGCCAATTCCTATGCGACCGGCAAGGTCTCGACGACGGCTGGATGGTACGCTGGCGGATTGCTCGGCAGCTCCCAATCGACGAATCCCGTCAACATCGACAAATCCTATGCGACGGGCAATGTGACCGGCGGGACCATCGCGACCGGGGGCTTGGCCGGAACCAGCGGCGGCGCCATCACCAATTCCTACGCGACGGGCGATGTCACGACGAGCGGCATTCAAGCCGGAGGACTCGTCGGTTTCAACAGCGGAAATATCACTGGCTCATCGGCTTCCGGGGCCGTCACGGGGACCGGGGCCAGCACTTGGACCGGTGGTGTGGCCGGCCGCAACACGGGCGCTATCGCGGATTCATATTCCCAGGGTCTCGTGCGAGGTCCTGCGGGCCTGACCGGAGGAATCTCTGGAGTTTCTTACTCGAGCGGCACCTTCGCCGGCTCCATCACGAACAGCTTTTACAACTCCGAAAGCAACCCCGGCTTGGCGATGACGAATACGCCCGACGGCCGCACGGCCGGCGCCGTTACCGGGGGCGGCGGATTGACGAATACGCAGATCAAGGACGTCCCCTATTACATCAATGGAACGATCGGAAAAGTGTTAGCGGATCGGGCCGCCGCCGCAGCACAACTCGCGCAAACGCGGCAGGCGGCGACGAGCGCCGGCAATGTGGTCTCCAGAGAAGCGGGAGCGTCGTCTTCGAATGGCGCCAAGGCGTCGCTCTCCACGGCAGGCAGAGCGGCGGTAGCCGCGGCTTCCTCGGCCGACATCGACGATAATATGCAAGGTGGCGAGGCGTCGCAGACTCCGCTACCGGCCGCCCGCGTGCGCGCGTCTCACGTCTCGACGACGGCCAGCCGAGCGACCCACAAGGTTCATGCGTCCTCGCCGGGGGCCGGCTACCGTGCGCGTATTCGCAGCATCGAGGTCAACGGCCAGCATTTCGATCTCGGGACGGACAGCAAGAACAATACGTCCGCGCCAAAGGCCCAATAATGATTTCCTGGACCAGAAAGGTCGATCCTCAAATGTATTTCCGCCGTCTGCTCCTCTCCTGCGCCGCCGCGCAAGTCCTCGCTCTCGCCGCGCCCCAGGCCTTCGCGCAGAGCGCTCCCACGCTCGTGCTGCCCTACAATGTCGGCGCCGCCGTCCGCGAGGCCGATGACGCCCGTCAGGCGCCGCCGCCACGCGAGCGAGCGACGCCCGTGCTGCCGCAGATCGCGGAGCCACGCTTCACCCTCGCCAGCAAAGAAACGCTCTTCGTCAAGCATTTCGTGGTCGAGGGTCCGCTTCTCGTTCAAGAGTCCGAGCTGCAAGAGATTCTCGCGCCCTATGAGGGCCGCAAGCTTACCCTCGGCGACATTTATGGCGCGGCCGACAAGGTCACTCTGCTCTATCGCGCCAAGGGTTATCTCGTCGCCAAGGCCTATGTGCCGGCGCAGGACGCCCGCAGCGGCTCCTTGAAAATCAAGCTCGTCGTCGGAAAATATGGCAGCGTGCTCGTCAAAAACTCCTCCGCCGTCGGCACGGGCTTCCTGCAAGGCGTCGTCGATACGGCGCTCGAGGACGAAGCGCTGATCCACAAGGACGCGCTCGAACGCGCGCTGCTGCTCGTCTCCGATCTCCCAGGAGCCGGCGTGCCGCGCGTCGTGATCTCGCCCGGCAAGGCTCGGGAGACGTCTGACTTTCAATTCGCCGTGCCGGAAGGAAAGCGCATCGAAGGCTATCTGCTCGGCGATAATTTCGGCTCGCCCTACACGGGCCGTGATCGTCTGAACGGCGGCTTCAACATCAATTCCCCGCTCGGCTTCGGCGATCGACTGTCGGGCTCGGCGATCGTCTCCGAGCGCGCCGCACTCGCCAATGGGCGCGTCGCCTATTCGGTTCCGCTCGGGCCGGAGGGTCTGCGCGCCGAGATCGGCGCTTATCGCACAACATATGCGCTCGGCGGGGCCTATAAGGATCTCGACGCCACCGGCAGCGCCTATGCGATCACTGGAACGCTGAGCTATGCGCTGATCCGTCAGCGTGAGGAGAGCATCTCGCTCTTTGCGAACTTCACGCATAAATGGCTGAACGACAAAATAGCGGATACATCGACCGCCAATCGCAACATAGCGCTCGGCACGCTCGGCGTGACGCGCGACACGGCGCAGGAATTCTTCGGCCTGCCGCTGGCGACGAGCTCGACGCTCTCCTTCACCTCGGGCTATGTGAATTATCTCGACGTCACGCAGAAGATTCAGAACCGCGCCGGCGTCGATACGGTCGGCAATTTCTATCGCATCAATCTCTCGGTCAATGCGACCGTGGCGCTCGACGAACATCTGTCCTTCTCGACCTATCTTCGCGCGCAAAAGGCGCTCTACGGCAATCTCGATACCAGCGAGCAATTCAGCCTCGGTGGCTTCTGGGGCGTGCGCTCCTTCGACGAAGGCCTCGCCGGCGACAGCGGCTATATCGTGACGCCGGAATTGAAATATGCGCTGCCGCAGATTGAGAATTATCGCCATGCGCTGGGCGTCTTCACCGATATCGGCGGCGTCTGGCTGGAGAACGGCTCCTATACGACGACGCAACGCAGCTATACCGGCGTGAATGATCTCGGCGTCGGCTATTACGCGACCTATGACATCGGCGGCGGCAGCCTGCTGGTTCTGAAGGCGCAAGCGGCGCATACCTATGGAACCAACAGCGGCGCGACGGCCTACGATCGGCATACCAAAGGGCTGGTACAGGTCGGGTTCACCTTCTGAGGAAGCGCGTCAGA